>CAYGQY010000081.1:0-7122 GCA_964352195.1 uncultured bacterium | reverse complement strand
GGGGTAGGGCTCACGGGCGTTGCGTCCAGCCCGGCGGGGCCCACCAGACGCGTCCATTCCGTGGCTGCTGTTCCAACCTGTTCGAATTGCTCGAGGCTGAGCTCCTCGCCCAGGCGCCAGAGCAGATTCACCCCACGCATCAGGCTGGTGGTGGCCTCCTCTGCCTCCAGCTCGCCAGTGGGCTCGGTGGCGGACACCTCGCTGACGTAGCAATCCAGCAGTTGCTTCAGGGGGGCCGTGTCACCGCTTTTCAGCTGCTGGAGGTGGGGGGCAAGATTGCAGGCGAGGCGATCGGCGCTTTGCAGCACGGGCGCGGCCCCGGGCTGGATCACCAGAGCCAACCGCACCGGTGGAGCGCTCGTCTCATTCGTGACCGGCAGCTCGCGCAAGGCGTCCACGGCCAGGCGCACCCAGCGCGGGCAGGGCTGCAGGAGCTCGGTCAGCCGCTCGAACAGGTCCAGGGCCCGTTCGCTCGCGCCGGCCTCCCGGCCGATCAGCTCCCGCCAGTAGAGGGCGCCGTCTTTGACGAACTGACCCTCCAGCACGGCCAACCAGCCCGGCGCCTCCACCGGCAGGCGGCGGTGCTCCTGCAACAGCCGGTGCATCCGCCAGCACAGCTCGGCTCGCCGCAGCGGAGGTGGTGGATCGGTGCTGATGCTGGTGATCAGCGGGTGGATCCGCTGGACCAACCGATTCACCAGGGCTCCATACCGCGCCCAGAGTGTTGTCGGGAGGTCGGGCTTGAGCTCGGCAATCAGGGCCCTCAGCTCCTTGAGCTGTTCCAGGGCCTCGTCCCAGCGTTGGTGGTCAACCCCCTCGCGGATTCCCCCCGCACCGCTCTGGAGCAACGCCTCAACTCGATGGAGCTGGTGCTCCCGTCCCATTCAGGCGGCGATCGGCAGGCAGACCCACTCTGACTCGGGCTTGAGCTGCACATGCCCGCGGCCGGGGCTGGTGGACAGGGCCTGGCGCCGCTGCTGGAACGCTCCAAGGCGCCGCTCCAGATCCGGAACGACCGAGAGACGCTCATCGAGGCGCAGCTCCGCCCGGCGGTAGAGGCTGAGATCCAGCTCGGTCACGAACAACCCGTGGGGGTTCTCCCCCGGCAGGCCGCCGCGGCCGTTCTGGCTGTTGGGACGGGTGGTGTTCTTCGCCTCGGGGTAGGCCAGATCCAGGGGCATCCCCATCTCCTCCAGCTGGTGCTCGAGCGCCACGATCGATTCGTCGTACCGCTCCACCAGCCCCACGAACAGATCCTCCCGGCCCAGATCGATCAGCTCGGGGCGGGCGGCCCAGCCCTGGCGCAGCCGCCAGTCGGCCGGTTCCTGGGGCGACAGGTGCCGGGTCTGGAAATTGGCGAGCGTGGAGCGCACCAGCCCGTCGATGTACTGGGCGAAGGGCATCGGCTTCACCGATTCCTGCACCCTGGTCTGGAAGCGGTAGGCGGAGGCGATCCGGGCCATCGGCTCCCGCAGGAAGGCCACCTTGAGGCGGGCCACGGCCCCGGGGGGCGGCATCGTGATCAGGTGCGAGGTAACCGCCAGAGGAGGACCATCTGGACCCGCCTGGGGGCCCAGGGCCTGGTCATTGATGTAATCCCGGGCCAGGCGCCAGTCGAGGCGATCACCCGAGGCCGGGGATTCCAGATAGAGCACGTTCCCCGCGGTGGCCCGCTCCAGCGACCAGATGAAGGTGGTGCCCGCGCACTTGAACCCGTGGAGGTGGAGGAGGTTTGCGAGCACCTGAGCCAACCCTGAAGATGGTGGATCTTAAACTGCAAGGAGTCCGGGGAATTGGTTCCTCCAACAGTAATTCTGAGAATTGGATGAAAGGGGATGTTTCGGCGTGTTCGATCCCGCTGGCTTTACGGCCTCGGCCTGAGTTTCACAGGGTTCATTCCACGCCGGCACCGTGGGAATGATTGGTGCATCAGGCAGCGTCGCTGTGGTGGTTCCGCCCCGAGCGTGGATCACCCCGTCAGGCTGCTTCGTCGTGCGGAAAAGGGCGGAACCAGTTGAAGCCTTCATCCGTCAGCGAAAGGATCTCTTCAGGCCGGGTTTCCGCCAGCCTGAGCAACGGTGCGAATCGCTCCAGGTCCGCCTCCAGTTTGCCGCCATCCGGGCAGGGATCCAGCGTGGCGAAGGTCTTCATCTGGAAGGGGCCAAACAGGTGCTCCAGCGTTCTGTTCCAGCTGGAGTCGGTTCTGAGGCGATGGGTATCAGCCACGCTGATGGGAAATGGGCGGCTGTCGACGGGGTCGAGCGCGGCCTGGAGCCCCATCTGGGTATACAGGCCTGGGTGGTAGCGCCCCAACCGGTTGAGGGCGCATTTGAGGAAGAGCAGATTGCCGCCGATCGAGGGGTTTTGCTCGTACCGCACTGAACCATGGTGCAGATCGATCCCAGCATGGAGGCAAAAGTCGGCGATCACGTCCCCGTCGATCAGGGCGTCTCGGCTGAAACGACGGCACATGAGCGTGCCGATGGTGCCCCAGATATTCACCCAGTTCGCCAATGAGTAGTGAGTGTTGCGAAGGGGTGCATATTCGGATAAGGCAAACAGATCATTGCAGTTTTGGACGCGTTGGCGAAATCCGGAACTGATGAAGTCAACATATTCGCGGACATAGGCGAACACGGTGATCTGATCAGGCTTGAGTAGATGAAGAAATGACTGGAGCGCCTGAATCTGTTCAGGTTGAATCAGATTGCCGAACGACTCGGACGAGAAGATCACGCGACCGTGCCTGGGCAGCTCAGCCCGGAGATCGTTCAACACCTGTTGCTGGAGTGCTCGATCTGCAATGGGATCGTTGCCGAGGAAGCTTTGCGCTAGGGGATGATGGGCGATCTGCTTCGTAAGCCGGCCGTTGCGGTGGAGGGTTCTTCCGGCATGGGGGTAGAAGACTCCCTGGGTTTGGTAGTGCTCCTCCTGACGATTGAGATAGGCCTGCAACGAAGACGTTCCACTCTTGTGGCGGCCGATATGCAGGATGATCTCCAGCCCCATCAGGGTTCTCCGGGTTGACCTCAGGCCGTGACCGGCTTGTGTTGGGCCACCTGATCAGCGGCCGTTCGATAGTCGGCGGGAAAAACCTTGCGCGCCACCAGATGCCGCTGCTGATGCAGCAGATCCGGCAGTTCGGCCAGATCGAAGCGCTTGGCCCCGCCTTGGCGATAGCGAAGATTGTCGCTGCACATCACATCGAGGAAGGGGTTCTCTTGGCTGAATAGACACATCGGCAGGATGATTTCGTCGGCGCAGAAGCAACCCTTCAGAACGTCTTTCACCCGTGTCAGCAGGCTGGAGCTGACCAGCCACTCCACGATCGAGCGATGCAGAATCACCCAGCTGCGCCCGTAGTAAAACGGATGAATGGCCAGAAACTTCGCGCGCGTGCAGAGTTCCAAGGGGCTGAGTGGCCGGACCCAGTATCTGTTCTTGCTGGTTTCCGTGTAGTTCAGGCCGATGCGCTGGCCGATGTTCCGGGAGGGTTGCAGGGTGTGGGTCTCCACCAGCTCCCCCAGGGATGGGTCCACCAGGAGCTGGGCGCGGCCCTGGGCATAGGGGAGGCATTCCGGGAGTGGAGCGGCCGGCGCCTGGCTGGAGATCCAGTGCACGGGCCTGGCCAATCGGTAGCCCGTGCAGAAGCCCAGGCGCCCGTTGCGGGCCTCGTTGGCCAGCCGCTTGTGCATGGCTTGAGGAGGCATCAACGGGAGACAACTGCCGCTCAGATTCATGTAGTAGCTCCAGTCCGGGTGGTGCAGCGCCAGGGCCATGGATTCCAGGATCACCAACGCGCTCTCGAAGGAGCTCCAGGACAGCGGCGCGGAGCGACGGATCGAGAGGGCCTCCCCGGCTCCGCCCAGGGTCTGGCGAATCTGCTCGAGGGTCTCCTCGGGGCCGTCAAAGGACAGATCGATCGAATCCCCCTCCGCCGCCAGCAACTCAACCAGGGCTGGCAGGGATTGACCGGAGCCGTGGTCCTGAATGGCGAAGTGGATCATGGGGCCACGGAGAGCCAGTTCTCGGAGATACGTGTCTCCCCGCGCCACTCATCCTGGCCCGCCTGCTCCACGCCGAAGTAGCGATGCATCGTTTCGCCGCTGCAGAGGCACGTCACACCGTAGAGGCGTTGGACGGCTTCACACAGGGGAAGTCCGTAGCAGCCGCAGGCCGCCACGAAGACCTGGAAGGGCCGCTCCCGATGCAACCCCTCGATGCGCTCCAGGCACGCCTCCAGGCTGGCCACGAAGTCGCCCGCCGGCCGCTCCGGGTAGCGCGAGAGCGGGGCCTGCACGCAGCGCAGGCCGTAGGGCGCGATCGGCAGGTCGGAAAACAGCCGGAAGGCCCGTCCGCTGCGGTGCTGCTCCTCCACCTGGGCCGCCAGCGTGGTGGCGGCCACCACTTCCTTGCCGGCCAGAAACCGGTAGATCGCCGGGTCCGGGGGCCACTGCAGCAGCTCGGGCACCCGGCCGGTGCTCCCGTAGAGCTTCTGGGCCACCGGGTAGAACCCCGTGCTGGCGGCGGATCCGGCCACCTGGCCCCCCAGCAGCGCCTGGAGCACCCGCTGGCTCCAGTGCTGCAGGGTCTCAAGGGGGGCGTGGCCGCTGGCGTAGAAGCCCGCCTCCGTGTGCAGCCGGCGCAGGGTCTCCTCCACAGCGCCGCCGCTGCCGGATCCCGGCTCGCCGCGGCGTCCCATCCAGTCCGGGTCGAGGTGATGGCGGCGGATGGCGGCCATCACCTCCTCGAGCGATCCGGCCTCGAACAGCACCGCCTGGAGCGCCGCCAGCTCCAGGGCCTGGGGGGCCAGCACACTGCGGCCCTCCCGCAGCTCCGCCACCGCCGAGCTGGAGGCCAGCGGGCGGGACCCCAGTGCCCCCGGGCCGCCGCAGCGGTTCCAGGTGGCCGTGGCCTCCACCATCCGCCGGAAGGTCTCCCGGCTGAGCGTGTCTCCCTGGCGCCAGAGCAGGCCCAGGGCCTCGTAGAGGCTGCTGGTGGGCTCCCGCAGGGTGAAGCCGGAGCCCCGCTGCTGCTCGCGGATGGGCTCGAAGAAGGCCCCCACCAGCCGATCCCGCTGGATCTGGTCCTCCAGGCTGAGCAGGGGCGCCAGGTTGAGATCCAGCCGCTGGCCGTCGTGGGGCACCACCCGGGCCCCGGGCACGCAGACCAGCCGCAGTTCCGCCGGCACCCGGCCGGGCGGATTCTCGTCCAGCCAGTGCGCCACGCTCTGGCGGATCCGTGCTTCCAGCTCGTCCGGGTCGGGGGGCTCGCCCTCGCCGCCCCCCGGCGGCAGCGCCTGGGTGTCCGCCCCAACGGCCGCCGCCGGCTCGAGAAGGGCGGCGAGTCGCCCGCTGAGGCCGTGCTCCAGCGGCTCCACCTGCGCCATCTGGGCGGCCCACTGGTGCAGCTGGTCGCGGCTGTCCTCCTCGAGCGGGCCCGCCGCCGCCGCGCTCTCCCCCGCGGCCACGGCCTCCAGCAGCAGCTCCCGGGCAAAGCGCACCATCCAGGGCTTGGGCGGCTGATGCAGCGCGCAGAGCCGCAGCAGCAGGGTGAGCGCCCGGGGGCGGGCCTCGGCGCAGCCGGGATCCGCCCGATGGCGATCCACCCAGAGCTGGGAGCCGATCTGGGTGAGCTTGGCTTCCAGGGGCGCCACCCAGTGGGGGAGCGTGCTGCCGCGGGAGCGCAGCCGCTCCATCAGCACGGGCACCTGCCAGCAGAGCTCGGCCCGCTCCGCGGCGGGGGCGGCCCCGTCACCGGCCAGCCGCACCCGTCTGCCGATCGCCGCCAGCACCTGGGCCAGCATCTCCCCCTCCTCGGCCTCCAGGGCGCGCCGCGCGTCGGCCAGGGCCACCCACAGCCAGCCGTAGGAGCGCAGCAGATCCGGGATCAGGTCCAGCGCCCGGCTGTCCTCGCCCCGGTCCAGGGCGTCGATCGTGTCGATCGCCAGCTGGCGCGAGCGGCTGAACAGCTCCTCCAGCGCCAGGGTCGGGTCCGTGGTCTCCAGTGGGGTCACTCCGGCATCACCTGATCCGGCCCGCATTCTCCGCTCTCCATCGCTGCGGTGGTGTCGCTGCGGTGTCAGCACCGCCGTTCAGCCAACGCCGGACGGCTTAGTTTCTGTGCGACCCGCCGTACCGACTCCGTGCCGATCAACCTGCCGACGGCCTTGCAGGGCCTGGCCCGCGGGTCGGTGGTCGGCGGCTTCGAGGGGTTCGCCGGCGGCGGTGCCCTGGAGGGCTGGGCCTGTCCCCTGGAGGGGGCCGAGGCCGCCGCGGGCCCGCTCACGATCCTGTTGCAGGTGGAGGATCTCCTCAACCCCGGCCCGGTGTGGAGCCTGGGGGAGGTGGAGGCCTCGCTGCCCCGCCCCGATCTCGATCAGCAGGGGCTCTCCCAGTCCTGTGGTTTCGCCTTCCAGGGGCGCAGCGGCATGGAGATCCCGCCCCGCTCCACCGGCCTGGTGGTGCGCGCCCTCGTGCAGGGCGATCCCGCCGTGGAACTGGCCGGCAGCCCCCTGCGCCTCGACGACGACCGCTACCGGGCCCTGGAGCAGCTCGGCCGCCGCGCCACCGGATCCTCCGTGCGTCTTGAGGCCCTGAACGGCCCGATCGTGGTGGGGTGGGCACCCCCGGGTCAGGAGCTGGAGTTTCGTGTGGATGGGGTGCCGGCCGGCCGGGTCGGCGCCGGGCCCGACGGGCAGCTCCATCTCTCCCTGCCCCCCGCCTGCTGCGATGGGCGGCCCCACCACCTCGCCCTCCACGACGGCGAGGGGGTCCTGCGGGCCGAGAGCCTGGAGATCACCCCCTTCCAGCTCACCCCCTGGGCCGCCCTCCAGGACCATGGCCGCGCCCCCTTCCCCGACCAGCTCAACCCCCTGGCCCGGGAGCACCTCCGCAGCCTCACCACCTGGCTCCACTGGGCCGACCACGACGGCACCCCCCTGCCCGCCGACCTGCCCCTGCTGCAGCGGCTGCTGAGCGGGCCGATCGAGCCGCCCACCAATGCCGCCCCCGGCCAGGAGGCCGGGCCCCACGGCGAGCCGGTGGCCCGCCAGCCGATTCACCTGCCGCTCAGCCCCGACCCCCGGGTGTCGGGCCAGAGCTCGAACGGGGCCAGCAGCTC
>CAYGQY010000080.1:0-7164 GCA_964352195.1 uncultured bacterium | reverse complement strand
CACCCTGTGTCATCCCCGCAAGGCGCAGAGCCTTGAATCGACAAAAGTTGGCTATAATTATTCTTGGAATCTGCCGCGAAGCAGCTTAGTTCAACTGTATTTCGCCGGGTCCGCGATCCATTCCCGTCCAGTCCTTCCGGCTGCATAAGACCATTGAGGCTCCGTTCGTCGGCAGTGAAAGCTCCTGCAGCAGAACGACTGAACTCGTCATGCCCGACCTGAGGCAGCAACTTAGACGGGTCCGAGAACCAGTTGTCCGCTGGGTGACAGGCAGTCCGCTGGGCTCGTCACTCCCCCGGGGCGTCGAGAACGTTTCGATCAGCTGCAGACAGGTGCCATGCCACCCCTGTGCCGAGAGTTTCTCGACACAGGGGTGCCGAACCAGCGCCGCGCTGCCCTCCTCCGCATCGCGCACATCCGGCAGCTCCTTGCGGTGGCGATCCATCAGGCGTGGGCCAGCAGACAACCCCATGCGACCCCGGCAAATCCGTGCTCAGTCTCCCCCAGCCCCATGGGTTGCCCCCGCTCCAGCAAGCGTTCCAGCTCTCGCAGCCGCTCCCCAGCCGCGAAGGCATGCCAGCGGCCGTTGCCGGGCAAGAGCCAGCGCACGTCCAGATCGAGCAGCCGCTCCACGGACCGCAGCTGCTCCTCCCAGTTCCACCAGCAGACCCGGTGGGGGCCACCACTCCCGGTGGATCCAGGCCCCACCAGAGGTGATCGCCGCTGAGACACACCTGCCTGGCGAACAGCACCACCAGCAGATCAGCATCGAGCGGCAGGGGCTCGCGTCCCTCGAAGGGATGCTCCGCCTCAGGAGCTGCGTCGGCATCGGCGCGGTGCCTGAGCAGATGGGGGCCCTACCGCCCAGGGCATCGATCCGGCGGGCCAGCGCCCCGCTCCAGCGGGGGGAGTCGATCAACACGTTGTCGGGGCGTCCGTCGGACCGCCTTCGGGTGATCAGCCAGCTGCTCGCCCCGAAGCTCCGGCGTAACGCCCAGCCGCAGGAGTGCACTGCCCCCTGCGGCTGGGCCCACCCGTGCGAGGTGCGGCCGATGGGGGCGAAGTGGGCCGGATCGAACTGCCGGCAGGTGCCGCGGTCGATGCAGCGGGCATCCACGCAGAAGGGGACGCCCCCATGGGTGGCCAGACGCCATCACCGCTCGCCGGCGGCTCGTCATACTTTCAGCATGACCGTTTCCGGCTCCGGTTCCGCCCTGGGCGGCAACCCGATCACCACCCAGCTGGGCCAGCAGGGCCTGGGGCAGCAGCCCTGGTGGGTGGAGCAGTGGATGGAGCTGATCAACTCCTACCGCTACAAGAAGCGGCTCGAGCGCGCCTGGGCCTACGCCCGCTCCGGCAACGTGATCTCGATTCGCTTCGAGGGGCGCCGGGTCCATGCCCGGGTGCAGGGCACCGAGGCCGAGCCCTACAAGGTGAAGCTCTGGCTCGATGTGCTCAGCGATGAAGACTGGGGCTACGTGCTCGAGGCCCTCGGCCAGAAGGCCCGCTGGTCGGCCCAGCTGCTGGCCGGCCTGATGCCCCAGGACATCGAGCGCGCCTTCGCCGCCAGTGGCCGGCGCCTGTTTCCCTTCAAGCTGCAGGAGGTGCGCAGCGAATGCAGCTGCCCCGACAAGGCCAACCCCTGCAAGCACACCAGCGCCGTCTACTACCTGATGGGGGATCGCTTCAGCGAAGACCCCTTCGTGCTGTTCCAGCTGCGCGGCCGCTCCCGCGACCAGCTGCTGGCCGATCTGGCCGTGCAGCGGAGAAAGCAGCTGGCCGCCGCCGGGGGGGGCTCGCGCCCGGCCGCCCGCCACGTGCCGCACCCGGTGCACCCCGCCGTGAGCGACCCGGGCCGCTGGTGGAGCTACACCGCCGCCCTCGATCCGGATCTGGTGGTGATCACTCCGGCCATGGAGGGCGACACCGGGCTCGATGAGGCCGGTGAGCTGCCGCTGGCCGCCGAACCCCGCTTCCCGGAGGCCAACCGTCTCTTCCTGGAGCGCCTCCGTGACCAGGGCACCCGGATGGCCCAGCTGGCCATGGCCCAGGCGATGGGCCCCGGTGGTTGAGGCCACCTCGCCTCCACTCGCCCCCCCCTGGCTCCAGCCCGGGCTGATCGAGCGGGCGGGGTGGCTGCTCGCGAGCCACCGGTCCGCCTACGGCAGGCCGCTGATCGTCGCCGCGGGGCCGCCGGCCCAGGAATTGTTCGTCGCTTCGGTGGTGGTGCTCGCCCATGACGGCGATGTCCACGACCCCCTGCTGACCTATGCCAACGCCGCGGCGCTGCGCCTCTGGCGCAGGTCCTGGGCCCAGATGGTGGGGATGCCCTCGCGGCTCACGGCCGAGCCGGCCGAGCGCCCCGAGCGGGCCCGGCTGCTGGCCAGCGCCTGGAGGCAGGAGGCGATCAGCGGCTACCACGGCATCCGCATCGACAGCTCCGGACGGCGTTTCGCCATCAGCGGGGCCCGCCTCTGGACCCTGCGCGACCCGGACGGCCATCCCCGCGGCCAGGCGGCCGCCTTTGCCCGCTGGTGGTGGCTGGCCTGATCGTTCGGTTCTCCGCTCCAGCGGTAGGGGAGACCGCCCGAGGCGTGAAGGCCGTACGGAAGGGATCGGTTTTCGCCAGCTTCGCTGGCACCAAAACGCGTCACATTGGCTGAGCGGGTGATCTGGATACCACCCGAATCATCCCAACCGTGGAGGACATCACCATGCTGACCCTGCGCCATTCCCCCTACGATCTGCTCGAGCGTCTGGAGCAACAGGTCCATCAGGCCGAGCGAGTGCCAGCCGCCGAAGTGCACGAAACCGACCAGGCCTACGTCGTGGTGCTGGAACTGCCCGGCGTCGACAAGGACTCGATCGAAGTGAAGGCCACCGACCGCTCCCTGCTGATCTCAGCCGAGCGGCGCTCCTTTGCCAGCAGCGGCCCCAGGGACGCCAACGACGAGGACGCCAAGGCGGACGGTCCCATCCACAGCGAGTTCCGCTACGGCACCTGGAGCCGCAGCTTCCGTTTTGGCGCCAGCCTGGAGCGGGAGGGCATCGAAGCCCGCTACCGCGATGGCCTGCTCACCGTCACGGCCCCCAAGGCCCAGACCCACAGCACCGTTGTGGTGAAAGTGGAAGGCTGAGTACAACGCGCCCGGCCGTGATCGAGACACGAGGACCCTTGCCCCGGCCTTCAGGCCGGGGCTTTTTGTTGACTCACGCCGTGTCGTCGTGGGCGAAGCGGCTGTAGAGGAACTCCAGCGCCTGGTTGCGCATGCCGTAGTAGATCGGGTCCTCCATGATCTCCTCGCGGTTGCGCGGCCGCGGGAAGTTGATCTCCACGATCTCGCCGATCCTGGCGGCCGGTCCGTTGGTCATCATCACCAGGCGATCGGCGAGAAACAATGCCTCGTCGATGTCGTGGGTGATCATCAACACCGTGCACTTCTGGGTGTTCCAGATCGTCAGCAGCTCCTCCTGCAATTCCTCCTTGGTGATGGCATCAAGAGCTCCGAAGGGTTCATCGAGGATCAGCACCTCCGGCCGGATCGCCAGGGCCCGGGCGATCGCCACCCGCTGTTTCATGCCGCCGGAGAGCTGGTTGATCTTCTTCTCCGCCGCCTCGGTGAGCCCCACCATGGCCAGGTGCTCGCGGGTGATCTCTTTCTTCTCCAGGGTGGGCAGGTTGGGCTTCACCGAATCGATGGCCAGATACACGTTCTCGTAGGCGCTGAACCAGGGCAGCAGCGCATAGCCCTGGAACACCACCATCCGGTCGGGGCCGGGCTTGGTGATCGTGTGGCCGTGGAGAACCACCCGGCCCTCACTGGGGGTCGAAAAGCCCGACACCATGTTCAGCAGGGTGGATTTGCCGCAACCGGAGTGGCCGATCACGCAGAGGAATTCCCCCTGGTTCACGTCCAGATCGATGCCCTCCAGCACGGGATAGGGACCCGTGGGGGTGGTGTACACCTTGCTGACGTTCTCGAAGCGCAGGAAGGCCTCGCCCGGCGGGATCGCCAGGTCTGCGGCCGGGGGCTGAAGCATCGTGGCCATCGGGAATCTCGCTGAGGGAGGTGGGCTTGGGAACAGGAACTGGGCTGAGGAAGCTTGTGACAGGGCGGAGCGTGGCGCTCCCGGCCATCAGGCGCGCCGGGGTGGAGCCAGGGGGATTTCAGCGATGCTGAAATCACGCTTAATCGTCTGGCTGTTGAGGTAGCCGATCGGGTCGTCGGCGTTGAACACCTGGCCATCGAAAAGCGCAATGCCCTGGCGCTGGTAGCTGATCGCCTCAAGGCCGAGCTCCCGGGCGGCGGTGCTGAACACCCCCACCTGACAGACCCGCTCGAGGATCTCCACCCAGTTGCGCGGCAGGGGAATCTCCGCCCAACGGGCCATCTGGGTGAGCATCCAGAGGTGTTCGGTGCGGCTGGGCCGGTTCAGCCCCTCCCCGAAGAACAGGTGATGCGGCACCGCTGCTTCGCTCTCCGGCCCGCCCCGGTCCCCATCGGCGCTGGCCTCGCTGAAGCGGATCAGCTCCGGCTGGATGCCCAGGTAACGGCGGTCGCTGAGCAGCTCGCTGAGCTCAGCCCAGTGGGCCGGATCGGCGCAATAGCGGCAGGCCTCCAGCAACGCCTTGGTGAGGGCGATGTGGGTGTTGGGGTAGGCCACGGCCCAGTCTTCCCGCAGGCCCAGCACCTTGGCGGGGTGGCCCGGCCAGATCGCCAGATCGCCCGCCACAGCGATGCCGTGGCCATCCCGGATGGCCCGGTCGAGCCAGGGGGCGCCCACGCAATAGCCGTCGATGCTGCCGTCCTTGAGGTCGGCCAGCATCTGGGCCGGTGGCAGGGCCTGCAGGTGCACGTCGTGGTCGGGATCGATGCCGTTGGCCGCCAGCCAGTAACGCAGCAGCAGGTTGTGCATCGAGGCCTCATGCACGATCCCCATGGTGTGGGGCTCCCGCCCGTGGCTCTTCAGATAGGCGTGGTAGTCCTCCACCGTGCGCACCCCCTGCTCCGCCAGGCGGCGGCCCAGGGTGATGCCATTGCCGTTGCGGCTGAGGGTGAGCGGCGTCACGATCGGCAACGGCGTGCCGCCGTGGCCGCCGGCCGTCATCCAGGTGGGCATCCCCGCCGGCATCAGCGAGGCATCGAGGGTGCCATCCACCAGCCCGTCGACAATGCCGCGCCAGCTGGTTTCCCGGATCAGGCTCACCTCGTCGAGACCGTGTTTGGCAAAGAGCCCGTGGGCTTCCGCCACGGCCAGGGGGGCACTGGCGGCCAGGGGCAGAAAACCCAGATCCAGGTTCACTTTCTCAAGGCCATGGCTGGCCACCACCTGGTGGGGCCTGGAGCGCCACTGCTTCACCCGCTTCTGGCGGTTGAGGAAATAAATGATCTCCGAGCGCAGGCTGTAGTAGCTGGGGTGGTGCACCACCTCCAGGCGGGCCCGGGGGCGGGGGATGTCCACCTCGAGAATGCCGCCGATCCCCGAGCCGGGGCCGTTGGTGAGCATCACGATCCGATCCGAGAGCAGCACCGCCTCGTCCACGTCGTGGGTCACCATCACCGCGGTGAGCTCATGCTCATTGCAGATCTGCATCAACTTCTCCTGCAGATTTCCCCGGGTGAGCGCATCGAGCGCCCCGAAGGGTTCATCCAGCAGCAGCAACTTGGGGCGAATGGCCAGGGCCCTGGCGATGGCCACCCGCTGGCGCATGCCGCCGGAGAGCTGCAGGGGCAGCTTGGTGGCCGCCGGGCCGAGCCCCACCATGTCGATGTGTTCCTGCACCAGGGCATCCCGCTCGCGGCGAGCGATCTTGCCCATCACTTCATCCACCGCCAGGGCGATGTTCTCGCGCACAGAGAGCCAGGGCAGCAGGGAATAGTTCTGAAACACCACCATCTTGTCGGGGCCGGGGCGCTGGATGGCTTCGCCATCCAGCAGCACCGTGCCTTCGCTGGGCAGATCGAGCCCGGCGATCATGTTCAGCAGGGTGGACTTGCCACAACCGGAGTGACCGATCAGGGAGATGAACTCCCCCCTGCGGATCTCCAGATCGATGCCCTTCAGGGCCAGATAGTGGCCACCGCCGCGCAGGGCAAAGCGTTTCTCGATGGCGCGAACATCAACCAGTGCGGTCATCGTGGGGAACTCGAAAGGGAGTGAGCGTGGGCTGGAGCGTGGGCGGGAAGCCGGTCAAGCGTGGAGAAAGCCAATCGAGGAAACGATCAATCGCCGAGAAAGCGAGTCGAGACGTCGGCCGTTACACCCTCACTGGCCGGGGGTGAGGCGGCTCTGCAGCCAGGCCATGGCTCGGTCGAGCAGCAGACCTACCGCGCCGATCCAGATCACGGCCAGCACGATGTCGCTGACGTAGTTCTGCTGGTAGGAATCCCAGATGAAGAAACCGATGCCGACGATGCCGGACATGACGATCTCGGCGGCGATGATCGCCAACCAGGCCAGGCCGATCGAGATGCGCAGACCCGTGAAGATGTAAGGAAGGGCGGAGGGAAGCAGCACCTTGGTGAAGAACCGTCCCTTCGACATCTGCAGCACCAGGGCCACGTTGCGGTAGTCCTGGGGGATCTGGCGCACCCCTTCGGCGGTGTTGATCAGGATCGGCCAGATGGCGGTGATGAAGATCACGAAGATCGCCGCCGGCTGGTTCTTCTGAAACACCACCAGGGCGATCGGCACCCAGGCCAGGGGCGCCACCATGCGCAGGAACTGGAAGAGTGGATCGAAGGCCCGGTTCAGCGCCGAACTGAGGCCCACGGTGATCCCTGCGGCGATCCCCACGGCGGCGGCCAGCAGATAGCCCTGGGCGACCCGGGTCAGGCTCGCCAGTGTCTGCCAGAACAGGCCCTTGTCGAGGCCACCGCGGTCGTAGAAGGGATACATCAGCAGTTCCCGGGTGCGCTCATTGGTCCAGAGGCTCAACGGGCCCGGTAGGCGGGTGAGGTTGAGGCTGGCGCTGAGTTGCCAGACCACCAGAAACCCACCGATCCCCAGCAGGGGATAGAGCCAGGTGCTGCGGTTGAGCATCAGCCAACGGATGGGATTCCTGCTGGATCCGGAATGGGGCTGAGGAATGGAAACCATGGAACGCTCGCCCCGGTGAGGACGACAGGAAAGGAAGGATGCAGCCGGGGAATTCCCCGGCTG
>CAYGQY010000079.1:0-7172 GCA_964352195.1 uncultured bacterium | reverse complement strand
CACCAGGGAGGCGAGCGTGAGCTCCACCCCCCCGCCCCGGCCGCTGCCGAGGGCTCCCACCGGGGTGCTCACCACCAGCAGCCGCAGGGGCGGGGGCACCGGTTGACCGTGCTCGCCGCCGCGGGCTCGTGCCTGCCGCCGGGCTGTGGGGGCGCCGAACTCTGGTGCGCCACGGGGGCGGACCAGCCCAGCTGGCAGCACCAGCGCCGTGACGCCCCCGTGCAGATTCCCGCCGCCGGTCTGCTGCCGGCGCTGTGGGAGCGGGCGCTGGAGCGGGCCGGCGATTTCGACGCCATCGTCAATCTCGGCTACGACTGGCTGCCGTTCTGGCTGACCCCCCGCTGCTCCACACCCCTGTTCCATCTGGTGAGTATGGGATCGGTGGCGGAGGCGATGGATGGGGTGATCGCCTCGGTCGCCCGCTGGGACCCGCGCCGGCTCGCCTTCCACACCGCCGCCCAGGCCGCCGATTTCGCTCTGCCGGAGCCGCCGCGGCTGCTGGGCAACGGCTTCGATCTGGGCACCTACCGATTCCGCCCCGAGCCCGACCCGGAGCCCCGCCTGGGCTGGGCCGGCCGGGTCGCCCCGGAAAAGGGGCTCGAGGATGCCGCCGCCGCCGCCGCGCGCCTCGGCCTCCGCCTGATCGTCTGGGGGGTGCGGGAGGACCCGGCCTATGCCGCCGCGGTCGAGGCCACGGTTCCGCCGGGAACGATCGAGTGGCGTGGCTTCCTGCCCACCGCGCGGCTGCAGGAGGAACTGGGGGGCTGTCGGGTGCTCCTCAACACGCCGAAGTGGACTGAGGCCTTCGGCAACGTGGTGGTCGAGGCGATGGCCTGCGGAGTGCCGGTGGTGGCCTACCGCCGCGGCGGGCCCGCCGAACTGATCGAGCCGGGCCTCAATGGCCTGCTGGTGCCTCCCGACGATGTGGGAGCTCTGACCGCTGCCTGCAGCGCCGCCGAGGCCCTCGACCGGAGGGCCTGCCGCCGCTGGGTGGAGCGGCACGCCTCCCGTGAGGCCTTCGCCGCCCGGATCGAGACCTGGCTGCGGGATGGCCTCGACACGGCGTAGGTTCGCTGCGCATCACCTGCCAGCCGTGCCCCCTGCCCGCTCCCCGGATGGGGCCCGATCGACCAGGCGCCGCCTGGGTCTGCTGGCCCTCACCCTGGCCCTGGGGGTGGCGATGTTCCTCTGGCAGCTGGGCAACACCGGCCTGGTCGACGAGACCCCACCGCTGTTCGCCGCCTCGGCGCGGAGCATGGTCGAGCGTGGTGACTGGCTGATCCCCCAGGTCAACGGCCTGGCTCGCTACGACAAACCACCGCTGGTGTACTGGCTCATGGGCCTGGGCTATGCCCTGCCCGGCCAGGCGCAGTGGAATCCCCTCGGCACCTGGGCGGCCCGGATGCCCTCCGCCCTGGCCACCGTGGCGGTGATGCTGAGCCTTGCCTGGACCCTCGATCGCTGGCCCCAGCCGTCCCACCGAGGCGGCCGCCTCAGCCAGCCCCAACGGCCGGGCCGCACCGCGCTGATGGCGGCCCTGGCCTTCGCCCTCTCCCCCCTGGTGCTCCTCTGGGGCCGCATCGCCGTCAGCGATGCCCTGTTCAGCGCTTGCCTGGCGGTGAGTCTCCTGCTGTTCTGGCAGTGCTGGGCCCAGCCGGAGCGACCCTGGTGGCCCGCCTGGCTGATCCTGGGCCTGGCGGTACTGGCCAAGGGGCCGGTGGCGCTGGCCCTGGCCGGCCTGACGCTGCTGGGCTTTGGCTGGCGCTGCCGCACCCTGGGGCCGCTGTGGCGGCGCCTGCGGCCCCTGAGGGGCCTGCTGCTCACCGCTGCCCTGGCGGGGCCCTGGTTCCTGCTGGCGCTGCTGCAGGAGGGAAGCCCCTTCCTGAGCAGCTTCTTCGGGTACCACAACCTGGAGCGTTTCACCTCCGTGGTGAACGACCATCTCCAGCCCTGGTGGTACTTCGCCCCGGTGCTGGTGGTGGCCAGCCTGCCGTTCACGCCCCTGCTGCTGCTGGGCCTGGTCCGGGGGCTGGCTCCGCTCCCCCGGACGGCCACCTCCATGCCCGCGGCCTCGCCCACCGTCACCCCCAGAGCCCACTCCCTGCGCTGCTTCGCCGCCTGCTGGCTGCTGGCCGTGCTGCTGTTCTTCACCCTGGCGGCCACCAAGCTGCCCAGCTACTGGCTGCCGGCCACCCCGGCCGCCGGCATCCTGATCGCCCTGGCCGCCCAGGACGGTGAGGACCCGAACGCGGGCTCCCGCCTCAACGGGGACCGGATCGCCGCCGCCGGCACCGTGCTGCTCACAGTCGTGCTGGCGGCGGGGCTCTGGGCCGCGTCGCTCTGGGTGCCCCTCATCCAGGATCCGGAGATGCCGACCCTGCCGGCCCGCCTGCTGGCCAGCGGCCTGGTGCTTCGGGCGGCGGGGTTCTGGACCCTGGCGGCCCTGCTGGGGCTGGGGCTGACCCTGCAACGGCGACCGCCGGCCGGCTGGCTGCTGGGGCTGCAGCTTCCAGCGGTGGCCTTCCATCTGCTGGCGCTGCTGCCGATGTGGTCGCTGGGGGATGGGATCCGGGGCCTGCCGGTGCGTCAGATGGCCGCGGCGGCAGCACAGCAAGCGGCGCCGAACGAGCCCCTGGCCATGGTGGGCATCCTCAAACCCTCCCTGCACTACTACAGCGGACAGGTGGTCCTCTACGAAGGCCTCTCCACCCAGGCGCTGGTGAACCTGGCCGAGCGCCTCAGCCGGGAGCGCCGCGCCGGCCTCACCCCCAGCAGCCGCAGCGAGCAGCCCACCGTGCTGGTGGTGATCGACCAGACCACGGCCGGAAGGCCCCACTGGCAGGGCCTGGAACCGACGGAACTGGCCCGTCAGGGGATCTACCGCCTCTGGCGCCTGGACCGCTCCCGGCTGGAGGGGCGGGCCGCCGAACTCAGGGCCGCCGGAGCCCAGCCCACCTGGGAGAAGCCCGTACCGGAGCGCTACTGAGGCTCGCCCGCCGCCGGTGGATTGCGGTGGCAGAGCCCGCAACGGCTCCAGCGTTCGAGTTCACCGGCCGGCGCCGGGCAGCCGCAGGCCGGACAGGTGGCCAGGCCATGCACGTCGATGCGGCTGGGGTGGGCCGCCCAGACCCGGGCGGTATCCTCACTGCCGGGTCCGGGCACGGCCCCGGGATGGTGCTGCTGAAAGCGCAGATCCCGGACGCTGAAGCCAGCCCCCCTTAGGGCCCCGAGCAACTGATGGCGGTTGTATCGCAGGGCCTGAAGCCACTGGGGCTCGGTGGCCCCGACCGTGAGCACTCCACCGCGGAGTGTCAGGGGACGGCAGTGGGGAGCCAACTGGGGACCGGCCAACCGTGGCCAGGCCTGCCACAGGGCGGCCAGCCGTCCCTCCCGCGTCCACGCGCTCCTGAGCCGCTCCAGGCAGGTGGCGAGCCCTTCGGCCGGCGCGGGAGCGGCGCCCATGAGCACCTGCACCGAACCGATCCGGCGGGTCTGGTCGCGGGGGGCGATGGCCATCGCCAGAGGATACGGAGGTGTGGCGCGTCCAACCGGTACGGATGGGTCCGGCCGTAGCGGCTACCCTCCAGTCTGCCCCCGCCTTGACCCATGGGCTTCTTCGACCGGCTCAGCCGCCTGCTGCGCGCCAATCTCAACGACCTGGTCAGCAAGGCCGAGGATCCCGCCAAGATCCTGGACCAGTCGGTGACGGACATGCAGTCCGATCTGGTGAAGCTGCGCCAGGCCGTGGCCACCGCCATCGCTGGCCAGAAGCGGATCCAGAACCAGGCCGAGCAGGCCGAGGCCCAGAGCAAGACCTGGTACGAACGGGCCGAACTGGCCCTCAAGAAGGGCGATGAAGATCTGGCCCGCGAGGCCCTCAGCCGCCGCAAGACCTACGAGGAAACCGCCACCGCCCTCAACAAGCAGCTGAATGGCCAGGCCGGCCAGGTGGACACCCTGAAGCGCAGCCTGGTGGCGCTCGAGAGCAAGATCGCCGAGGCCAAGACCAAGAAGGACATGCTCAAGGCCCGGGCCCAGGCCGCCCAGGCCCAGGAGCAGCTGCAGAGCGCCGTCGGGAATCTGGGCACCAACTCCTCGATGGCCGCCTTCGAGCAGATGGAGGAGAAGGTGCAGGCCCTGGAGGCCCGCAGCCAGGCGGCCGCCGAGCTGGCCGGTGCGGACCTGGAGAGCCAGTTCGCCGCCCTCGAAGGCGGCAGCGATGTGGACGACGAGCTCGCCGCCCTCAAGAACCGCCTCGAAGGCGGAGCCGCGGCGGCGCCGATGCTGCCGCCCGACAGCCCCGCACCCCAGCTCGAACCGGTCCAGGTGGCTGAGGTGAACGCCGAACTCGAGGAGCTGAAGCGCTCGATCGACAAGCTCTGAGTCGGGACGCGGCCGGTGAATCCATACAATCGCCTCAGCCGATCCGGATCCGTGGCCGTCGCCATCTTCACCGATGCCAATTTCGAGGCTGAGGTGCTTGCTGCCCCGGGCACGGTTCTGGTGGATGTCTGGGCGTCCTGGTGCGGTCCCTGCCGGCTGATGGCCCCCCTGATGGACTGGGCCGCCAGCACCTACGGCGACCGGCTGACCGTCGGCAAGCTTGAGGCAGACCCCAACCCCATCAGCCGCGACTCCCAGAAGATCCAGGGGCTGCCGACCCTGATCCTCTTCCGGGCCGGCACGGAACTCGCCCGTCACGAGGGCGCCATGGCCAAGCCCCAGCTGCAGGCTTTCCTGGATGCCCACCTCTGAGCGGGTGGCCCGGCTGGGCCATGGGGTGTTCGCCCGCAATGACCTGCGCAAGGCCGCCTATCGGCGGGCCCGGCCGGACCCGACGGAGGTTCGCCCCCCCCTGCTCGACCTCTCGCTGGGCTCCACTGATCTGCTGCCACCGCCGGTGGCCATCGCCGCCATCGCCGCGGCGCTGGCCGAACCCTCCAGCGCCTCCTACTGCCTCCATGCCGCCACGCTGCCCTTCCGCGAAGCGGTGGCGGCCTGGGCCCGGAGGCGCTTTGACGCCCGGGTCAACCCAGAGACCGAAGTGCTGCTGCTGGTGGGGTCCCAGGAAGGGACGGCCCATCTGCCGCTGGCGGTGCTGAATCCTGGCGATGCCGCCCTGCTGCTCGACCCCTACTACCCCTCCCATCGGGGGGGTCTCCAACTGGCCTCCGCCCAGACCCACGTTCTGAGCCTGCAGGCCGCCCAGGGCTGGCGGCCCCTGTTCGACAGCCTCAGTGACAGCACCTGGGACCAGCTGAAGCTGATGGTGCTGGGGTTTCCCCACAACCCCACCGCCACCGTCGGCCACCAGGACTGGGTGGACGAGGCCGCCGAACGGGCGCGGCGGCACGGCGTCGTCTTCGCCCACGACAATCCCTACGTGGATCTGGCCCTCGAGGGCGAGGCCCCGGCACTGCTGCGCCATCCACGCTGGCGAGAGGTGGGGATCGAATTCTTCTCCTTCTCCAAGAGCTGGTGCCTGGGGGGATTCCGCCTGGCCTTCGCGATCGGTGCCGAGCCCCTGATCACGGCCCTGCGGCAGCTCAAGGGGGTGGTGGATTTCAACCAGTCGCTGGCCCTGCAGAGCGGAGCGATCGCCGCCCTCGAGCAGGCGCCGGAGTGGCCGGAGCGGCTGCGGGATGTCTACCGGGAACGCCGGGACAGAATGGCGGCGGCCCTGGAGGCCGCCGGCTGGCCGGTGCGGCGGCCATCGATGGCCCTCTACCTCTGGCTCGCCCTGCCGCCGGAGGCCCGGGCGCTCCAGCTGGGTTCGGAGTCCTTCTGCGCGGCCTTGCTGGAGTCCACCGGAGTGGCCCTCACCCCTGGCAACGGCTTCGGGGCAGCCGGTGAGGGCTGGGTGCGCCTCGCCCTGGTCCATCCCAGTGAAGACCTGGTGGCCGGGGCCGGTCGGATCGGTGGCTGGCTGGGCAGCCTGGGGAGCTGATCCCGCCGTGATCGGCCGGATCCTGGCGGCCCGGCAGCGGAAGGGGATGGCACCGCTGCCCTGGCGTCTGGAGTGGCGGCCGGTCTGTGGCAGCACGGAAACCTGGCTGGACCGTCGGCTGGCCGGCGCAGGGTGCCCCTGCCCGCTGGCGCTGCTGGCCGGCCGTCAGCGTTTCGCCCGCGGACAGCGGGGCCGGCGCTGGGAATCCCCGGCCGGAGGGGTGTGGATGAGCGCCGTCCTGCCCTGGCTGGAGCCACCCGGGGCGGCAGCATCCCCGGCCCTGGCGGCCGCCGCGGGCCTGGCGGCGGAACTCGAGGCGCTGGGTCTGGAGGTGGAGCTCAAGTGGCCCAACGATCTGCTGGTGGACGGGCGGAAGCTGGCCGGCCTGCTGCCGCGGCTGCGCTGGCGCGGCGGAGGGGTCCAGCAGGCACGGCTCGGGATCGGACTGAACGGCCGCAACCGGGTGCCGCCAGGAGGGATCAGCGTGGCGGAAGCCCTGGGGCGCCGATCCGCCGCCAGCGAACCGGCGGCACTGGCGGCGCGGGTGCTGGCCGCCCTGGAGTGGGCGACGGCCCACAGCGGCGAGCCCGAAACGGTGCGTGCCGCCGCCGAGCGGCGGCTGCGGCGACCTCCCGGGGGCCTGGAGTGGCAGGGAGTACGCTGGCATGTCCTGGGGCTCGAAGCCGACGGGGGGCTGGTGCTGGCGCTGGGGGATCGGCGCACAACGTTGCGCCGCCGGTTCTGAGGGCGCCACCTCCGGCCTTGCTCCCCTCGCCGGGGGTTTCTAGGCTTTCACCACTTTGATTTCTTCCACCGTTTGCGCCGCCTTCCCCTGCTGCCCACGCTGGATGACCTGACCCGGCTCGCAGACGTTCGGCGGGGTACCGATGAGCAGGGAAAGCTGCTGGAGGAAGAGCGGGCTGTGATTCTCGGCAAGCGCCTGCCTCAGCCGGGAGGCGAGCGTGTGGTGCACCTCGTATCTTTGGAAAACCGCTACAGCACCGATGGCAGTTTCAACTTTCATCAGGCCGTAGACGAGGAGGTTGTACCGCTGGTCAGCCTGTACAGTTGGTCCTTTGCCAGCATCAGCCGCAAGCACACCTTCCGGGGGCTATTGCTGCATTTGAATCAGAAACCGGTCTTTCGGGTGCCCGGCTCAACAGATCTGGATCTGGACATGAGCCGACAGCATGTCATGACTTCCAAACTGAGGACACAGTTCGCC
>CAYGQY010000078.1:0-7188 GCA_964352195.1 uncultured bacterium | reverse complement strand
CCAGCCGGATCAGCCGTCCGTCCGTGGCGCTGTCGGTGAGCACGTAGAGGAAGCCGTCCGGTCCTTCCCGCACGTCCCGCACCCGGGCCGAGATCGGCAGCGACTGCTGCTCCACCACCTGACCGGCCCCGTCCAGCCGCAGCCGGCGCACGTCGCGGGAGACCAGGCCACCGGCAAACAGCTGCCCCCGCCAGGCGCCCAGGCGGGCGGCGCTGGCCACCACCAGACCCGAGGGGGCGATGGCGGGAGTCCAGACGAGCCGGGGATCCTCCAGGCCGGGTGCTGACTGCCGCTCGGAGATGGGCGGGCCGCCGTACTCACGGCTGTGGGTGACCAGGGGCCAGCCAAAGTTGCCGCCGGCAGCCACCTGGTTGAGCTCGTCTCCGCCGCGGGCCCCGTGCTCACTGACCCAGACCTGGCGGCGGATCGGGTCGTAGGCCATCCCCTGGATGTTGCGATGGCCCAGACTCCAGACGGCTCCGGCCCCGGGGACGGCGCGGAAGGGATTGTCGGGGGGCAGGCTGCCGTCGTCGTTCAGGCGCAGGATCTTGCCCAGGTCACTGGAGGGGGTCTGGGCCTGGAGCCGGATCAGCTGGCCCGCCAGGGAGATCGGCGGGTTGCCGCCATCGCCGATCGACACCAGCAGGGTGCCGTCGGGTAACCAGAGCAGCCGCGAGCCGAAATGCTGGCCGCCCGGCTTGAGCGGTTGGACGGCATGGATCACCTCCAGGGCCTCGAGAGCCGTGCCGGCCGCGTTGAGGCGTGCCCGGGCCACACGGGTGTGGTTGGCCTCGGGCTCCCCCGCCGCGTAGGTGAGGTACACGAGGCGGTTCCGGTCGAAGCGCGGATGGAGCGCCACATCCAGCAACCCCCCCTGGCCGGCCGCCAGCACCGGGGGCACCCCGGAGATGGGCCGGGGATCGAGCACCCCCTGGCGCACCCGGCGGAGGCGACCCGGCCGCTCCGTGATCAGCAGATCCCCATCGGGGAGCCAGGCCACGGCCCAGGGGTGCTCCAGTCCCTCCACCAGCACCCGCTGGCGCAGCGCCACTCCCCCGGACTCGCCACCGCCGCTCTCGCTACCGGTCAGGGGCTCGGCCCGGGAGCAGCCGGCCAGAACCAGCCCACCGCCGCCCAGCAGGATCGCCACGACCACCGGTGCCAGCCGCCGCCGGGGGCAGCGCCCACCGGGCCGCCGGCTGGCCGCCGGGGGGGGCGTCCGGTGCGGACTCGAAAACGGCATCAGGGAAGGGGCGCAGCGGAACCGAGGCCGGCGAAACCGGTGCGGACCGGACGGCGGGGCCGTGTTCCTAGCATCGTGAGCTGGAAGGGCGGCGCCGCGGCGGCTGCCGGGTTGTGACGCGATGCTCCTGGCGATCCCGATCTCCGGTCTGCTGCTGATCCTGTTCCTCGGGGTCCATCTGCTCGGGGTGAGCCAGCTGCTGGTCGATCCGGCCGGCTTCGAGCGCAGCGCCAGCGCGCTCCATGGCAACCGCTGGCTGCCGCCGCTGGAGCTGGGGCTGGCCCTGGTGGCCCTGAGCCACCTGGCGCTCACCCTCCGCCGGGCCGTCCTCAACCGCCAGGCCCGCGGCCCGGTGGGCTACGGCCAGCTCCGCAGCCGCCGCCAGGCCCCCCTGGCCAGCCTGGCCTCCCGCAGCGCCCCCTGGAGCGGCGCCGTGCTGCTGCTGTTCCTGGCGGTGCACCTGGCCCAGCTGAGGCTGCAGCGGCCGCCGCCCGGGCTGGAGGCCGAGCTGCTTCGCTCCGCCCTCTCGGCCCAGTGGGCCCTGGCCCTCTATGTCCTGGCCGGAGTGGCCCTGGGGTTGCACCTGCTGCATGGGGCTGAGAGCGCCTTCCGCAGCCTCGGGGTGCTCGATTCCGGCAATGCCGCCCTGATCCGGGGCGCCGGCCGCCTGCTGGCCGCGGTGGTGGGAGGCGGCTTCGCCCTGCTCCCCGTCGCGGTGATGGTTTGGCCGGCGATCGGACGGTCTTGAGAGGGGAAGCTCGCCGATGACGCTCGATCCCCGGGTGCCTTCAGGGTCGATCGTCGAAGCCTGGAGCCGGCACCGCCGGGAGCTTCCCCTGATCAGCCCGGTGCGCAAGCGCGGGTTCCGCCTGCTGGTGGTCGGCAGCGGCCTGGCCGGTGCCTCGGCGGCGGCGACTCTGGCGGAGCAGGGCTACTCGGTGCGTCTGGTCACGTATCACGACAGCCCCCGCCGGGCCCATTCGGTGGCGGCCCAGGGGGGCATCAACGCCGCCCGGAACTATGCCAACGACGGCGACAGCGTCGAGCGGCTCTTCCGCGACACGGTGAAGGGGGGCGACTTCCGTGCCCGTGAGGCCGGCTGCCACCGCCTGGCGGAGATCAGCGGCGCGATCATCGACCAGTGCGTGGCCCAGGGGGTGCCGTTCGCCCGGGAGTACGGCGGCAGCCTGGCCAACCGCAGCTTCGGCGGCGCCCTGGTGAGCCGCACCTTCTACGCACGCGGCCAGACCGGCCAGCAACTGCTGGCCGGTGCCTACCAGGCCCTGATGCGCCAGGTGGCCGCCGGCCGGGTCGAACTCCTGCCCCACCGTGAGCTGGTGGAGCTGATCGTGCATGAGGGCGTGGCCCGCGGCGCCTTCTGCCGCCATCTGCACCGGGGTGAGCTCGAAGCGTTCACCGCCCATGCCGTGCTGCTGGCCAGCGGTGGGTACAGCAATGTGTATCACCGCTCTACCAACGCGGTGAAATCGAACGCCAGTGCCCTCTGGCGGGCGCACCGCCACGGAGCCCTGTTCGCCAATCCCTGTTTCACCCAGATCCATCCCACCTGCATCCCCAGCGGCGACCCCCACCAGAGCAAGCTGACGCTGATGAGCGAAAGCCTGCGCAACGACGGGCGCCTCTGGCTGCCGGCCCGGGCGGGCGACGGGCGTTCCCCCCAGGACATTCCGGAGGACGAACGCGACTATTTCCTGGAGCGCCAGTACCCCGCCTACGGCAACATGGTGCCCCGTGATGTGGCCTCCCGCCGGGTCCGGGAGCGCTGCCTCGCCGGCCACGGGGTGGGTGCGGACGGGCGCTCGGTCTATCTCGATTTCTCCGAGGCGATCGGCCGCGACGGCCTCGCCGCGATCGAGAGCCGCTACGGGAATCTCTTCGCCATGTACGAGCGCATCACGGGGCGGGACCCCAGCCACGAGCCGATGCGGATCTATCCGGCCCCCCATTACACGATGGGCGGCCTCTGGGTGGACTACAACCTGATGAGCACCCTGCCGGGGTTGTTCGTGCTCGGTGAGGCCAATTTTTCGGAGCACGGCGCCAACCGGCTCGGAGCCATCGCCCTGATGCAGGGGCTGGCCGATGGGCTGTTCATCGCGCCGGCCACGGTCACCGGCTGGCTGGCGAGCCGCCTCCACCGGGAGCTCATGGACGACGCTCCCGCCTGCCGCGCGGCCGTGGACGCCGCCGCCCATCGCCAGGCGGAGCTGCTGGCCATCGGCGGCTCCCTCTCCAGCGCGGTGCTCCACCGGGAGCTGGGTCAGCTCCTGAACGACCATTGCGGCATCAGCCGCCACGCCGCGGGTCTGCGGACCGGCCTGGAGGCGGTGGCCGCCCTGCGGCAGCGGTTCCGGAGCGAACTGCTCGTGCCGGATCAAGGCGACGGCCCCAATCCGGAACTGGAGAAGGCCCTCCGCCTGGAGGATTTCATCGAACTGGCCGATCTGATGCTGCGCGATGCCCTCGCCCGGGAGGAATCCTGCGGGGCCCACTTTCGCGAGGAGCACCAGAGCGAGCGGGGGGAAGCCCGCCGCGATGACGCCCGCTTCTCCCACATCGCAGCCTGGCGCTGGCGGCCGGACGGCGAACCCGATCGCCTGATCGAGCCCCTGCGCTTCGAGCAGACCGAACCGAGCCGGCGTGACTACCGATGAACGATCCATCCCCGCCGCCGCTCAGCCTGAGCCTGCGCATCTGGCGCCAGAGCACACCGGAGCGGGCCGGAGCCTTCCACACCTACCGCCTGAGTGATCTGAGCCCCGATCTCTCCCTGCTCGAAGCGCTCGACCGGCTCAACCAGGAGCTGCTGGAGCACGGGGAGCGGCCGGTTCACTTCGATCACGACTGCCGTGAAGGCATCTGCGGCTCCTGCGGCTTCCTGGTGAACGGCCAGGCCCACGGCCCCCAGCCGGGCACCACGGTCTGCCAGCTCTACCTGCGTCAGTTCCACCCGGGCGACACGCTCAGCCTGGAACCCTTCCGGGCCCGCGCCTTCCCGCTGATCCAGGACCTGACCGTGGACCGCTCGGCCTTCGATCGTCTGATCGCGGCGGGGGGCTTTGTGTCGGTCAACACGGGCGGTGCCCCGGAGGCCAATGCCCTGCCGGTGGGTCGGGAGCAGGCGGAGCTGGCCTTCGAGGCGGCCAGCTGCATCGGCTGCGGCGCCTGCGTGGCGGCCTGCCCGAACGCGGCCGCCAGCCTGTTCGTGGCCGCCAAGCTGGGCCACCTCGAGCACCTGCCCCAGGGCCGGCCCGAGGCGGAGCGGCGCGCTGGATCGCTGCGGCAGGCGATGGAGGCGGAGGGCTTCGGCCACTGCGGCAACCAGCTCGAGTGTTCGGCCGTCTGCCCCAAGCAGATCCCGTCGGAGTGGATCAGCCGCATGAACCGCCGCCAGGGCCGGTGAGGCGGCGGGCCGGCACGGCTCGCTGCCATGCTGGCGGCAGGGCCGGGGCCATGAGCTTTTTCATCAAACTCACCGAGGCGATGGCGAGTCGCCAGTCGCTGCTGATCACCGGGCTGGATCCCAACCCGGAGATGCTGCAGACCTGGACGCGCCACAACCCCGGCAGCGGCTCGTTCCTGGCCCAGGCGCGGCGCTGGATCAAGGCGGTGATCGAAGCCACCTCCGACAACGTCTGCGCCTACAAACCCAGCCTCGGCTTCTACCAGGCCCTGGGGCCGATCGGCATCGAGCTGCTCAGGGAGGTGCGGGAGCTGGTGCCCCTCGAGCTGCCCCTGATCCTCGACGCGAAGCACGGCGACCTCAATTCCTCCTCCGCCCTCGCCCATTACCTGTTCCGCGAGCTGGGCGTCGACGCGGTGACCCTCTCCCCCCTGGCCGGCCAGGACATCGCCGCCCCGTTCCTGCTCTACCCGGACCGGGCCGTGGTGCTCACCTGCCACAGCTCCAACCCCGGTGCCCGGGTAGTGCAGCATCACCCCGACGAGGCCAACCCCCTTTACATGACGCTCGTGCGCGAGACCCAGCTCTGGGGCACGCCCGAACAGCTCCTGCTGGAGGTGGGCACCAGTGATCCCCAGGTCCTGGAGCGGGTGCGTCGGGCTGCGCCGGAGCGGTTCCTGATCCTGCGCAGCCTCTGGGGGGAGGAGGAACGGCTGGAGGCCCTGCTGCAGGCGGGCCTCACCTCCAGCGGCGACGGCCTGCTGCTGCCCCTGCCCCAGCACCTCCTGGTGGAGGAGGGCATGGCGGCGGACACCCGGGCCCTGCGGGAGCAGATCGAGCGGATGCGCTCCGGCTGGGATGGGGGCGGCTCCGACCGCTGCGATCTCTGGCTGCCGGCCCCGACGGCCCGGCCCGAGACGACCAGCCCGGATCAGCCGAATGGGTCAGCCCTGGCGGACCCCGAACCGGCCGGCGACAGCCTGGACGCGCTGATCACCGATCTGTTCGACATCGGTTGCCTGCTGTTCGGTGAGTACGTGCAGGCCTCCGGTGCCCTCTTCAATTACTACATCGACCTGCGCAAGATCATCTCCGATCCCAATCTCTTCCACCGGGTGCTGCATGCCTACGCCGGCAAGCTGGAGCGACTCTGCTTCGATCGCATCGCCGGCATTCCCTACGGATCGCTGCCCACGGCCACCGGCCTGTCGCTGCAATTGCACGTGCCGCTGATCTATCCACGCAAGGAGGTGAAGGCCCATGGTGCCCGCCGCCTGATCGAAGGGGATTTCGATGAGGGCGACACGGTAGTGGTGGTGGATGACATCCTGATCACCGGAGGCAGCGTGCTGGAGGGGATCGCCAAGCTGGAAACCTCCGGCCTGCTGGTGCAGGACGTGGTGGTGTTCATCGACCACGGCGGCAGCGCCTGCACCCGGCTCAGCGACGCCGGCTACACCTGCCATCCCGTCGTCGGCATCGAGCGGATCACCTCGGTGCTGCTCAACGCCGGACGGTTGAGCCCGAGCCAGGCCGATCTGCTGGGGGCTGCAACGTCAGCCACACCCGTGTCCTGAGTCTGCCTGGCGGCGCTTAGGGGCTCACCAGGCGCCAGGGCAGGGTCTCGCCAGCCTGGAACGGCACCAGGCTCTGGCGCTCATCCCTGGCACCCAGCTCCAGGCGCTCGGGCACCCGCAGCGACTCCCGCCGCAGCTCCACCGTGCCGGTGTTGAGCGACAGGCCGTAGAAGCGGGGACCGAACTCGGAGGCGAAGGCCTCCAGCCGCTCCAGAGCCCCGTCCTGCTCGAACACCTGGGCGTAGCTCTCCAGGGCGTGGGGGGCGTTGAAGATGCCGGCGCAGCCGCAGGCCGATTCCTTGGCGCTGCGGGGGTGCGGGGCCGAATCGGTGCCCAGGAAGAACTTCGGGTTACCCGAGGTGGCCGCCCCGCGCAGGGCGATGCGGTGCAACTCCCGCTTGGCCACCGGCAGGCAGTAGGCATCGGGGCGCAGCCCACCCTGGAACATGGCGTTGCGGTTGATCTGCAGATGGTGTGGAGTGATCGTGGCCGCCACCTGCCCGGGCATCTGCCGCACGAAGTCCACGGCCTCGGCGGTGGTGATGTGCTCGAACACCACCTTCAGGCCGGGGTGGCGCCCCACCAGGGGCTCGAGATGGCGCTCGATGAACACCGCCTCCCGATCGAAGATGTCCACCGCCGCGTCGGTGACCTCGCCGTGGATCAGCAGCGGCATGCCGATGCGCTCCAGCGTCTCGAGCACCGGGGCGATCCTGGCCAGGTCGCTGACCCCGGCCGCCGCATGGGTGGTGACGTGGGCCGGGTAGAGCTTGGCGGCGGTGAACACTCCCTCGGTGAAACCCCGCGCCAGCTCCGCCGGCTCGATCGTGTCAGTGAGGTAGGCCGTCATCAGCGGTGTGAAGGCCCCAGGGCCGCCCGCGCCCCCCGCCCCCGGCGGGGCCCCCCCCGGCGCGGGCCCGGGCCCGGCGGCCCCCGCCGCCCCG
>CAYGQY010000077.1:691-7189 GCA_964352195.1 uncultured bacterium | reverse complement strand
CGGCTGGGGGTGCCCCAGGCGGGCCCTCACCTCCGCAGCCAGCCGCTGCGGCCGCAGGGTGAGGTTGATGAATCCGGGGCCGGCGATCCGGGGCGGTTCGCAGAGCTCGGCGAAGGCGGGATCGGTGTCCAGCTGCGCCACGATCGCGGCGGCGATGGCACGGGGGGCCTGCTGGAGGGGTCTGGCCAGGGGCAGGGCACCGTTGGCCTGGAAATCACCGAACTCGGGTTTGCTGGCGGGGACCAGCTGGGGGTCGAGGGGGGCGCCGGCCACACCGGCCGCCGCCGCCGCTTCAGGGAAGGCCCGCTCCAGGGCCGCCGCGAGCTGGCTGTGGAGGGCCTTCGAAACGGTCAGCATGGAGAACGGGTGCGGTGCGGAGGATCGGGTCCAGGGTCGATCATCCCTCTCCGGGGTTGGCGGAGCGGTCCCGATCCGTTCAGGGGCCCACGATCCCCCTGTCGCCGTGGCAGGCCATCGACGGAGGGAACATCCGGCACCCCCTCGCCACGGCTGAAACCGATGCACCAGGGCTGGGTTGTTGGGTCTGGATCGTGCCGGGCCACCCCGTCGCCCCCGGGGCCGGGATCCGTGGATGGCCCCAGCGCCCAGCTGCGCCTCCCGGTGGAAGCCTCCGGAGACCCGGGCCTCCTCCTCCTACCGGGCAGTCGCCTCGAATCGCATGCTCAGATCCAGCCAGGGGCTGCGGGTGACCGGTGCGCTGGTGGAGATCAGATCGATGCCGGTGGCGGCGTAGGCCCGCAGCTGCTCGGGTTGCACGCCGGAGGCCTCCAGTACCACCGGCTCCCCCCGGCCTCCCGCCAGCTCCCTGAGCCGGGGGACCAGGCCCCGGAGCCCGGCGGGGCTGAACCCATCGAGCAGCACCCCATCGGCGCCGGCGCGCACGGCGGATTCCGCCTCGGCGGCGGTTTCGGCCTCCACGATCAGCCGCGCCGGCCAGGGGGCGGCGGCACGCACGGCGGCCAGGGCCGGCTCCACCCCACCGGCCCAGGCGAGATGGTTCTCCTTGAGCATGGCGGCATCATCGAGGCCGAGGCGGTGGTTCAGCCCGCCGCCGCAGCGCACGGCGTATTTCTCCAGCAGCCGCAGGCCCGGGGTCGTCTTGCGGGTGTCGGCCAGGCCCACACCACTGCCCTCCAGCTGGGCCACCAGGGAGGCCGTGGCGGTGGCGATTCCGGAGAGCCGCATCGCCAGATTCAGGGCCGTGCGCTCCCCCGCCGCCAGGGCGCCGGCCGGACCGTCCAGCTCCAGCAGCCGCTGGTCCGCCGCGACCGGCTCCCCATCCGCCACCAGCAGGTGGACGGCCACGGCAGGATCCAGGAGCTGGAACAGGGGCTCCACCAGTACACCGCCGCAGAAGATCCCCGCACGGCGGGCCATCCAGCTGGCCCGGCCGGGTCGGCCCACCAGGGCGGCGGCGCTGAGGTCACCGCGACCGATGTCCTCCTCCAGCCAGGCCCGCAGCTGACCCTCCAGCCGGGGCTGACTCAGCAGAACGGCGGCGCCGGGCGGAGGGAGGGTCACGCGGAGAGGGACGCCGGGAAAGGGGGGCCAGCCGGGGCCCCATCCTGCCGGTGAGGCCGGCCGGCCGTCGCCGCCAGGCCCTACTTGCCGATGCAGAACCGGGCGAACACCCGATCGAGGACCGCCTCGCTCACCTCCTGGCCGGTGATTTCGCCGAGGGAACCCACGGCGGAGCGCAGATCGATGGTCCAGAAATCCCACGGCAACCCGGCCGCGGCCGCCTGCAGCACGCGCTCCAGGCTGGCGGCCGCCTCGGCCGCCAGATCCCGCTGGCGGGCGTTGAGCGCCACCTGCAGACCCTGGGCCACCCCGGCGCCGCAGCACTCCAGCAGCTGGCGGGCCAGGGCGTCGCGGCCGGCGCCGGTGAGGGCGCTGATCGCCACGGCACCATCCCCGCTCCCATCGGGGCGAACATCGGTGAGATCGGCCTTGTTGCCCACCAGCAGCAACGGCACCCCCGGCGGCACCTGATCGCGCAGTGCCTGGTCCGCCGCCGTCCAGCCGCTGCAGAGATCGAAGAGCAGCAGCACCACATCGGCGGACGCCAGCGCCGCGCGGCTGCGGGAGATGCCGAGCTGCTCGACCCGATCGTCGGTGTCACGGATGCCGGCGGTATCCAGCAGGGTGAGCGGCACGCCCTCAAGCACGAGCTCGCTCTCGAGCAGGTCACGGGTGGTGCCGGGCAGGTCGGTCACAATCGCCCGCTCCCGCTGGCTGAGCTGGTTGAGCAGGCTCGACTTGCCCACATTGGGCCGGCCCACGATCGCCACCCGCAGCCCCTCGCGCAGCACCGCCCCCTGGCGGGCCTCCGCCCCCAGCCGCTCCAGCTCCCCCCCCACCCGCGCCAGCTCCGCCCGCAGGGTGCCGGCGTCGAGCGGCGGCAGATCCTCCTCGAAATCCACCCGGGCCTCGAGTTCGGCCAGTTGATCGAGCAGGCGGCCACGCAGCGCCTCGATCCGCCGTTGCAGGCCACCATCAAGCCCCGCCACCGCCAGTTGGGCGGCTCGGCGGCTGCGGGCTGTGATCAGCTCGCTGATCGCCTCGGCGCGGGTGAGATCGAGCCGACCATTGAGAAAGGCCCGCTGGCTGAATTCCCCCGGCTGGGCCCGGCGTGCGCCGGCGGCGAGCACCAGCTCCAGCACCCGCTGCACCGCCACCAGGCCGCCATGGCCCTGCAGCTCCACCACGGTCTCACGGGTGAAGCTGCGGGGGGCCCGCATCAGCAGCAGCAGGGCCTCATCGATCCGCTCGCCGCTGTCCGGGTCGACCACATGGCCGTAGAGCACCCGGTGGCTGTCCCAGACCTGCCGTCCCGGGGCCTCGAACAGGCGCCGGCCGATGGTCTCCGCCTCGGGACCGGAGATCCTTACGATCGCCACACTCCCCTGACCGGGCGCCACCGCCGTGGCGATCGCTGCAATGGTGTCGTCCCAGTCCAAGCATCCCAACGGGCGACGGCGCGTCCAGTCTCGGCTTCCCCGGTCCGTCAGGGGGGCCCTGCTGCGCCTGCGGCGCTGGATGGGCTGGCTCTGGCGCCAGGAGGGCAGCCCCGGCCAGCGGGCCCGGGGGCTGGCGGCTGGGATCTTCTGTGGCTGTTTCCCGTTCTTCGGGCTGCAGACCCTGCTCGGCATCGCCCTGGCCACGCTGCTGCGCGGCAACCACCTCCTGGCCGCGGCGGGCACCTGGATCAGCAATCCGATCACCTACCTGCCGCTCTACTGGTTCAACTACCAGGTGGGGTCCTGGCTGCTGGGGCCGAGCGTCCGGCCCGTGAGCATCACAGCCCTGCACCAGGAGGGGTTCTGGGAGATGGGCTGGGCCTTCTCCAGCCGCCTGCTGCTGGGCTCCAGCCTGGTGGGGATGGTGAGCTCCGTGGCCCTGGGCGCGCTCTACTGGCGCTGGCTGGAGCGCCACCCGAGGGTATCTGGGGCACCGGGCTGATCCATTGGGGGGAGGTCCGGCGAGGGGTCTAGCCGTGGCTGAAGCCCGGACAGAGCATCAGATCGATGTGGCCGCCACTGGGCTGGCGCCACTCACGGAACTCATCGGAGAGGGCCTTGTGATCACGACCCTTCTGGACGGCATCGAGGGCCTGCAGACGCTGGTGCACCAGATCAAGAGTGTCGTCGATCAGCTGAGCAGCCTGTTCGGAAGTCATGAGAGCTCATTCAGACAAGGGTCCGGTGAAGGAATTCAGACAGAATCGGGCCCCGCTGGTTGTAGCGGCCAACACCCGGCCTCGCCGGCGTCATCAGATCCTCAATCGGTCGCACGGCAGTCCTGGAGCCAGTCCTCCAGGGGGGACCAGTCGTCGCGCAGATCGATCGCCTCCCAGAGACGCTCGATCTCGGCGCGGACAGGGGTGAGCGGCAGATTCCAGCGGCGGAGGGTCGAGGCGATCGCCCCGGCGTCCTCGGCGGGGCTGGTCCGGCTCCAGGCCCACCAGGCGTCCCGCCAGGCCAGCCACTGCGGACGGGGCGGCGGCGTCGGATCCTCCAGACAGGGGACGAGGGCATCGGGCTCCTCGGGCAGGCCGCCCGAGCCGATGCGAGCGGCGAGCGCCGTGAAGAAGCTCCCGTAGCGCACCGGCCAGGCCGCGAGCAGCTGCAGGGTGAGGGGCACCAGATCCGGCAGCTGAGCCGCCGCGCCGGCCTCTGCGGGGGAGAGGAAGCCCAAGCGCCGCCGCAGCCGGGACCGGTAGTGGGCGTCGTAGGCGGGGGCGAAACGCTCGAGGGCCTCCTCCAGCTTCTGTCGCGGCAGCAGCATCGCCAGGGGCTCCTGCAGCCGCCGCAGGTTGTGGTGCACGATCATCGGCTGCTGGCCGTAGGCGTAGAGGCCACTGTGATCGAAATAGGCGGCGGTGAAGCCCGGATCCCACCCCTCCAGGAAGGCGAAGGGGCCGTAGTCGAAACTCTCGCCCGCCAGGGACATGTTGTCGGTGTTGAGCACCCCGTGGGTGAAGCCCGCCGCCATCCACTCGGCCGCCAGCCGCGCCTGCCGATCCACCAGGGCGCCGTAGAACGCCAGCAGCTGGGGCTCCGCGCCGCCGGGCCCGTCAGCCGGATGGGCCGCCGCGACCTCCGGGTAGTAGAGCGCCACCCCATGGCGCAGCAACCGTTCCAGCGCCTGGGGCTGGCGCCGGTGCAGCAACCGTTCGCAGCTGCCGAACCGCAGGTGGGTCCGTGCCATCCGCACCATCACCGAACTTCGGGTGGGGGAGGGTTCATCACCACGCCAGAGGTCCTCCCCCGTTTCCACCAGGCTCAGGGTGCGGCTGGTGGTGACCCCGAGGCGATGCAGCGCCTCACTGGCGATCACCTCCCGCACCCCCCCCTTCAGGGTGAGGCGGCCGTCACCGCCCCGGCTCCAGGGGGTCGTGCCGGAGCCCTTGGTGCCCAGGTCCTGCCAGGCGCCATGGCGATCACGCAGCTGGCCGTAGAGGAAGCCGCGCCCATCGCCGAGAAACGGGTTGTAGGTGCCGAACTGGTAGCCGTGGTAGCGCAGGGCCAGCAGCGGGATGCGCCCCTCGAAGCGACCGAAGGCGGCCTCGAACTGGCCATCGCCGATGGCGGCCGGATCGAGGCCCAGCTGGCGCAGCAGGTCATCGTTGCGGAAGCGCAGGCGGGCCATCGGGAAGTGCGCCGCCTCCACCACGTCCCAGTAGTCGGACCCGAGTCCTTCGAGAGCGGCTTCGAAGGGCATCGCCAGCAGTGGATTGGCTACCGATGGCAGCACCCCAGGAACCCGTCGATCGCCGGCACCCTAGAAACCCCTCCGGGCACCGGTGCCCCTAGCCGATCCCGGTGCGGCAGAGATCAAGCACATCGGCCATGGAGCGGATCTGGTCCATGGTGGTGCGCAGCTGGCCGGCGCTGCCCAGCTCCACCTTCAGATCGATGCGGGCGGGTTTGCCGTAGGCCGTGCGCACCCGGGCGTCACTGACGTTGATGCGGCTGTCCGAGAGACGGGTGAGGATATCCTTGAGCACCCCGACCCGGTCGAGCACCTCGATGCGCAGCTGAACCGGATAGCGCCGCCGGTGCTGATCGGCGGCGGGGTTCCAGCGCACCGGCAAGCGGCGCTCCACGGGCACGGCCACCACATTGGCGCAGTCCTGGCGGTGGATCGTGATGCCGTGGTTGCCGAGGGCGACGCTGCCCAGGATCGCCTCGCCGGGCAGGGGACAGCAGCAGCCCCCCAGGCGATACTCCAGCCCCTCGAGCCCCAGAATCGGGCTGGCGGCATCGCCGGCCACGGCCGGAGCGGCCGGTTCTGCCTGGGCGGAGACACTGCGGGCCAACTCCTCATTGCTCAGCACCGGAGCGGAAGCCGCCGTGGCCAGCCGGATCTCCTCGCGCAGCCGGTTGAGCGCCTGCTGGAGAGTCACCCCTCCGAACCCGATCGAGGCCAGCAGATCCTCCGTGCCGACCAGATTGCAGCGGCGGGCCACCTTGGCGATGGCCTCTCCGTTGAGCAGGGCGTCGAAACCGTCGCGACCCAACTCCCGCTCGAGCATGGCGGTGCCCCGCTGCACGTTCTCGTGGCGATGGCTGCGCTTGTACCACTGGCGGATGCGGTTGCGCGCCGTGGGCGTGGCCACGAAATTGAGCCAGTCCAGGCTGGGGTGGGCCGTCTTGGCGGTGACGATCTGGACGAAATCCCCGTTCTGAAGGGGAGTGGCCAGGGGGGAGAGCCGGTCGTTGATGCGCACGCCCTGACAGTGATTGCCCACTTCGGAGTGGATCCTGTAGGCGAAGTCCACGGCGGTGGAACCCTTGCGCAGCCCCACCACATCACCCTGGGGGGTGAACACGAACACCTCCTCGTCGAACAGGTCCTCCTTGATCGAGGCCAGGTAGTCGTTGCTGTCCTGGGCGCCACCATCTTTTTGCCAGTCCACCAGCTGGCGCAGCCAGTTGAAGCGCTCGGCATCATTGCCGAGGGCAGCAGGTGAAC
>CAYGQY010000077.1:0-681 GCA_964352195.1 uncultured bacterium | reverse complement strand
ATTGCGGTGGTGCGGATCTGCACCTCGATCGGCCGGTGGCGGCCGATCACCGCCGTGTGCAGCGACTGGTAGCCATTGGGCTTGGGCAGGCCGATGTAGTCCTTGAAGCGGCCGGGAATGGGCCGGAAGGTGTCATGCACCACCGCCAGGGACCGGTAACAGCTCTCCAGATTGGGGGTGAGGATGCGCAGGGCCGCCACGTCGAAGATCTCGTGGAAGGCCTTCTGCTGGTGCTGCATCTTTGTCCAGATGCCATAGAGATGCTTGGGACGACCGCTCACCTCGCAATCGGCCAGGCCCGCCGCCGCCAACCGCCTGCGCAGCAGCTCCACGGTCACCCCCAGCCGTTCCTCCCGCTCACTGCGCTTGGTGGCCACCTGCTGCTTGATCTCCCGGTAAGCCTCCGGTTCGAGGATCTTGAAAGACAGATCCTCCAGCTCCCACTTGAAACGGCCGATGCCAAGCCGGTTGGCCAGCGGCGCGTAGATCTCGCGGGTTTCCCGGGCGATCCGCAGCTGCTTCTCGGGCTTGAGCGCCGCGAGGGTGCGCATGTTGTGCAGCCGGTCGGCCAGCTTCACCAGCACCACCCGGATGTCGCTGGCCATGGCCAGGAACATCCGGCGCAGGTTTTCCGCCTGGGCTTCGGTGTGGTTGGTGAAATCGATCCCCCCGAGCTTGGTG
>CAYGQY010000076.1:0-7218 GCA_964352195.1 uncultured bacterium | reverse complement strand
CCCCTCGCGGGGACGGGGGGGAGCTGGCGGCCGGCCAGGTGGTGCTGGCGGCAGGGGCGTTCTGCCGTACCCTCTGGCCCGGCCTGCCCTCGCGCCTCCGCCACAGCTGGGCGGGCGTACTGCGGCTGGAGCGGCTCCCCGGCGGCCTGCCGTGGCTCGAGCAGGTGCGGCGCGGCCGGATCGTGCTGCCCCGCAACTGGTCTCGCCCCGCCCTCGAAGCCGGAGCAGTCGATCGCGATCACCACGGCTGGATCGTCGACCCCGGGCTGGCCCCCTGGGGAGAGGGAGCCCTGGCCGGCCAGATCACCCTGGTGCCCAGTGATCCGATCGAGGCTCCGCCGCCCGATCCGACACTGATGGAGCACCGACTGCGGCAGGGCCTGGAGCAGCTCGATCCTCGCCTGGGCCGGCTCGAAGGGGCCTACCAGCAGGGACCCGTGGCGTTCTGCACTGACCACAGGCCACTCGTGGGAGCCGTGGTGGGCGCGGAGGGTCTATGGACTTTCACGGGATTCAGCGCGCCCTATGGCACGGCCCTGCCGATGGCTGGGGCCCTGGCGGCTGACCTGGTGGCGGCTCAGAACAGGAATCGGTAGCGGTCGGACTCACCCGCGGAGGTGGTGCTGGCTTCCACCGTCGCCGAAGGCCAGTCGGCTTCCCAGTAGCTGATGCCGTTCTGGTCGAAGGGGCGGCCATCAAGCCGTTCGGTATCGAGGGTGGTGGCCGCCATGGCCGTGATCAGACCCCCGATCTGCATCGGGCCCAGGTTGGTTTCCAGATCCTGACCGCCGGCGGCCAGCAGGCTGGGCAGCCTGACCAGGTTCTCGGGCCGGGTGAGCTTGCGGAACAGGGCGCTGAGCACCAGCTTCTGGCGATCAATCCGGCCGAGATCGCCCGCTTCGTCGTGACGCCAGCGGAGGAATCCCTCCAGATCGCGACCCTTGAGGGTCTGCAGGCCGGGTTGCAGATCGATGTACAGCCCCTGGCTGTTGTCGACGTAATACATCCGCTTGGGCACGTTGACCTCAACCCCGCCCAGCACATCCCCCATGCGACGGATGGCCCCCAGGTTCACGATCAGATGGTTATGGATGGGCCTCCCCAGCCGCTGGGAGAACTCCTCCTTGACGGCGTCCGCCCCGCCGTAGGCATACAGGGCGTTCGCCTTGACCCCGCCGAACCGCGCGGAGTCGATGTAGGTGTCGCGAGGGACCTGAATGATGCGGGTGGTGCCGTTCTCCACCCGAAGGGCGAACATCACGTCGGTGTTGCCCCCTCCAACATCGGTGCCCAGTACGAGCAGATCCTCACCATTGCCGCCCCAGGCGGCGAACGGATTGGTGAGTTTGCGGGTTTCGGCGATCAGATCCCCATGGAGCAGACCCGACAGGGGAGCCGACAGGAGCAGACCGCCCCCCAGCCCGGCCAGCATGGCCAGAAGGATGGTGCCGAAGCGGGGACGGGGGGATTTCGCCATGGAAGGCTGTTGAAGCGTGGGCTGGGGGGATGGACGCTGGACGACCGGGGCGAGGTCTTGGAACGGGAACCCGGGTTCTAATCGTGAAACCTTATTTCATTCTGCTGCCGCTGCTTCACCCCAGCCCCACCCCTGGGATCCAGTTGTGGTGCTGGACGGTGGGCACCAGGAACGGGGCGGACCGCTCAGGAGGCCCGCAGCAGCCCGCTGGTATATCCCTGGCTCCGGACCAGCTCCCTGGCCCTGGGCAGGGCCGGGCCGAGCGTCTCCGAGCTGAAGGGTGGCAACGGCTGGAGCCGCAGCCAGGCCCCCCAGCGAAACTCCAGGAAGGGCACCTGGGGCTGGGAGCGGATCAGGCCCTCCTGCTTCAGCTTCCAGACGAGGCTGCGGTACGGGTCGTCCTCCAGCGCATCCAACCGGCTGGGCAGTCGCTCCGGGGGGTGGGGGCCCTGGCCTTGGGCATCGAGCAGGTACAACCAACCCCGCCGGTTGAGTTCCTCCAGGCAGTGGCCACGGCTGGCGCCCTTCAGCTCGAGCACCACGGAACAGAAGGCCGTGGCGTTCGGGTCCACCTCCAGCAGGGAGCGAAGTCGGTGATGGCGGTCGATCATCCAGTGCTCCCCCGCGCTGCTGACCGCCACGGGGACCGGGCGGGTGCGCAGGTAACGGCGGCGTTCGGCCACGGACTCCCGTCTGAAATCCCCGGAGCGGGCCCGCACTTCCGCCAGCCCCACGCACAACTGGGTCGGCTGCAACTGCAGCACGGGCAGCTCGAGCAGATCTCCTCGGTGGTTCGGAAGCAGCTGGGAAGGACCGGACATCAGGACCATCGCGGGGTGACTGCCGGCTCCTGGTGCCGCAGATCACGCCACCCCCATGCTGGAACATTCAGGGGGTGAGCGCTTCTCCGGCGCGCAGGCCGGCCTGGACCCGCCACAGGCCGGCGTAGGGGCCGGACCGGGCCAGCAGGTCCTCGTGCCGGCCACTCTCCACGATCCGCCCCTGATCCATCACCACGATGCGGTCGGCGTGGCGGACGGTGCTCAGCCGGTGCGCGATCACCAGGGTGGTCCGCGCGGCGGTGATCAGATCCAGCGATCGCTGAATGGCGGCTTCCGTTTCGTTGTCCACCGCTGCCGTGGCTTCGTCAAGCACGAGCACGGGGGGATTCTTCAGGATGGCCCGAGCCAGGGCGATCCGCTGACGCTGGCCGCCGGACAGCCGTTGGCCCCGCTCTCCCACCACCGTGTCGTAGCCCTGGGGGAGAGCATCGATGAATCCGGAGGCTTCAGCCAGTTCGGCCGCCCGGGTGATCGCCACCTGGCTGGCTCCGAAGCTGCCGTAGGCGATGTTCTCGGCCACGCTGCCGTGAAATAGGAAGACTTCCTGGCTGACCAGGGCGATGGCCCGGCGCAGGTCAACGAGTTGCAGATCCGTTAAGGGGATTCCATCGAGCAGGATCTCGCCGGCCGACACCTCGTAGAGGCGCAGGAGCAGTTTCACGATCGTGCTCTTGCCCGAACCCGTGGCCCCCACGATCCCGATCGTGTGGCCGGCGGGGATCGTGAGATTGAAGTCGTGCAGCAACAGCTCACGGCCCTGGTAGCCGAAGCTGACCCCGCGGAAGTCCAGGGCGCCCCGGACGCCAGCCAAGGGCAGGGGGCGTGACCCACTGGGGATCGCCACCGGAGTTTCGAGCAGATCCAGCACCCGGTTGGTGGAGGCCATCGCCCGCTGGTAGTCGTCGAAGGTGCGGCCCAGGGTGGTGAGGGGCCAGAGCAGCCGCTGGGTGATGAACACCAGAAAGCTGTAGGCCCCCACGGCGATCACCCCTTGCCAGGCCTGTAGACCCCCGATCACCAGGATCGCCAGGAAGGCGAACAAAATGGCAAAGCGGATCAGGGGAATGAAGGCGGCCGAGAGGCGGATGGCCCGACGATTGCTGGATCGGTAGGCGTCGCTTTCCCCCCGCAACCGTTCCAGCTCCCAGGCCTCGGCCGCATAGCTCTTGATCGTGAGCATGCCGCCCAGATTGTTGGCCAGGCTGCTGTTGAGATCTCCGGCGCGCTCCCGCACCTCCCGGTAGCGGGGGGCCAGACGTTTCTGGAACATCAGGGACCCCACCAGAATCACCGGGATCGGCAGGATCGCCACACCGGCCACGCTGGGGGAGAGGACCGCCATGGCCGCACCAACCGCCAGCACCGTGGTGACCAGCTGCAGCAGCTCATTCGCCCCATAGTCGAGAAATCGCTCGAGCTGATTGATGTCGTCGTTGAGGATGGCCATCAGGCGGCCGCTGCTGCCCGCCTCAAAGAACGCCATCTCCAGGTGCTGGAGATGGTCGTAGGCCTCAAGCCGCAACTCGTGCTGCACGGTCTGGGCCAGGTTGCGCCAGAGCACACCGTACAGGTACTCAAACAGGGATTCAGAGCTCCAGATCAGGAACGAGAGCACCGCCAGCAGGGTGAGCTGGCCGGGCACGGAGCTGACCCCGAGCACGGTGAGCCATGAATCCTGCTGGCGCACCACCACATCCACCGCCAGGCCGATCAGCACGGGCGGTGCCAGGTCGAACAGCTTGTTCAGGACGGAACAGACCGAGGCCAGCACCACCTGCCGCCGATGGGGGCCCAGGGAGGTGAGCAGCCGGGACAGGGTGGATCGGGACGTTGACGGGTTGGGGATCCGGGGCCGGGGCGACGGACGCGGGGGAGCGTCCCCGAAGCGGCTCACCAACGGTTGCCGCCGGCGTTTCCAGCACCGCCGTAGCCGCCACGGTTGCTCCCACCCCCCCGTTCGCGGGGGCTGGCCTTGTTGACCCGGATCATACGGCCCATCCACTCCACATCCTGGAGATCGTCAATGGCCTTCTGTTCCGAGACATCGTCGGCGAGCTCAACGAAGGCGAAACCGCGCTTGCGGCCGGTTTCCCGATCAAGGGGGAGGCTGCACTGACGAACTTCACCGTACTGGCCGAAGAGATCGACCAGATCCTCCCGTTCAGCCTGGAAGGACAGATTGCCGACGTAGATGGTCATTCCTGGAAGGGAACCTGGAACTGATTCGCGGATGATCCCGGTTCCCCAAGGGCGGGTTCCCCAAGGACTGTGCTCGCCTGGAGCGGATCCTCAGGATCAGATCCAATGGGAACCCTGTAGCCGGTGAATCCTCTGCATTCTACAGCGCCGATGTGGCTACAGCGCTGTAGAGGGCCGTGGCACCCCCTGCCCTTCCCCGCAGCGCTCCTGGTGGGCCCGGGCACCGCTGGAGCAGGACACCGCTGCCCGGGGTTGAGGAGATGGAGAACAGTGAAGCGGAGCGGAAATCATTCAGCAGATCGGAGATCTGGAGCCGCCTTGCCCCCAATGTGGTCAAAGCAACACCTTGTGATCCCGTTCCGACAATGGCTGCCCCTGTTCCCTGGAGCCTGACCTGGTGCGATGACGGTGAACTCGCGCCGCAGGATCGCTTTGATCTGCTCCAATCCCTGGTGGTCTCGGAAACCGAGGAGGTGCAACCCACCCTGATCGCCGCGATCGAATCCCTCACGGCTCGGCAGATGAGCCTGCTCTGCAGCGAGGATGTCACCCTTCAGAGGCTGTAGCGGGCCAGGGCCCGCTGACGGCAGATCGACTGGGCGGCCCCGAGACCGGTTCCCTGGTTCATCTCGTCAAGGAAGCAGGAGCAGGCATAGGCTCCGATGCCCGGCGGGGGAACTTTGCGGGCGGCCTCGAAGGCGGCATGGACCGCGGCCAGGCAGAACTTCGTGACCCGGCTGTCCTGATCCGAGCCCCGTGGCGACGACTGCAGCGTGCCATTGGCCCTGGCCTCGGCTCCGCCGGCCAGGATGAGCGAGGAGGCGCCGGCCACGCAGAGCAGGCGCCGGATCACGGTGGGGAACGGGTTCATCGAAACGGGTCTTCGCCTGGGTGTCGGGTCGCTCAGGCCGGCAGACGGGTGATCTGGAGCTCTTTGTTCATCACCCGAAGGCGCCGGAGCGCGTCGAACACATCCTCGGGCATGCCGCTGGGGAGATCCACCATGCTGTGCGTGTCGAAGATCTGGATCCTGCCGATGCTGCGGCCGTTGAGACCGGCCTCATTGGCGATCGCGCCGACAATGTTCCCGGGTTTCACCCGGTCCTGCCAACCCAGCTCGATTCGGAACCGTTCCATGCCGGCCTCCGGCGGGGAGGTCGCCATCGCTCCGCGGCCGCCAGCCGGCAACCGGCCGTCCCGCTCCAGGCGACGGCGGCCGCCGCGGCGATCCTCGTCGTCACGCTGGCGATCCTTCGCCGTTGCACTGCTCTGCCACTGTTCGGTGCCCTGGACCAGCAGCGGACGCTCGCCCACCGCCAGGCGCAGGGCCGCCAGAGCCAGCTGTTCGGGGCTGGCCTCGATCTCACGACCCACGCGCTGGAGAATTTCCGAGAGCAGGGCCTGTTCGTGCTCATCGGCGCCGGGGGCCGGGCCAGCGCCGGTCACGGCGGCGGTGAGGCGCTGACGCAGACGATCCAGGCGACTCTGATTGATGTCGGCGTTGCTGGGCACCTCCATCGGGGTGATCGGCAGACCGACGGTCCGCTCAAGGCCCGACAGGAAGCGGCGCTCCCGAGGCGTGAGGAAGAGGATGGCGTCACCCTGGCGTCCGGCTCGGCCCGTGCGGCCGATTCGGTGCACATAGGCTTCGCTGTCAAAGGGAATGTCGTAGTTGATCACCAGGGTGATCCGTTCCACATCCAGACCACGGGCAGCCACATCGGTGGCCACAAGCACGTTCACCTGACCGCTGCGAAGCCGCTCGACGGTGCGCTCCCGCTGGGACTGGGGGACATCACCGTTGAGCACCGCCACGTCATACCCGTGCTGCTCGAGGGCCTCGGACACCGCCAGAGTGATGGCCTTGGTGCGGGCGAAGATGATCACCCCTTCGCTGCATTCGGCCTCCAGAACCCGGGTAAGGGCTTCCAGTTTCTGTCCCCCGTGGACGATCAGGTGGCGCTGGCGGATTGTGCTGGATTCCGCTCCTTTCTGCCGAATGGTGATTTCAGCAGGATCCTGCAGATATTTACGGGAGAGCCTGCGGATTTCCGAAGGCATCGTGGCGGAGAAGAGAACCACCTGGCGCTGCTGGGGCAGTTGCTCCAGCACCCATTCCACGTCGTCAATGAAGCCCATCCTGAGCATTTCATCGGCTTCGTCCAGCACGAGGGTGCGCAGGCCGGAGAGATCGAGCGTGCCCTGGCGCATGTGGTCCATCACCCGTCCGGGGGTACCGACCACGATCTGGACCCCTCGACGGAGCCGTACGATCTGATCGCGGAAATCGGCGCCGCCATAGATCGGCAGCACCCGAACCTGGCTCAGACGCGCGGCGTAGGTGTTGAACGATTCGGCCACCTGCAACGCGAGTTCGCGGGTGGGGGTGAGCACCAGAACCTGGGGCGTGCGCTGGGAGGGATCCAGGCGAGCCAGCAGGGGCAGCGCGAAGGCCGCCGTTTTTCCGGTTCCCGTGCGGGCCTGGCCCACCAGGTCCCGGCCAAGCATCAGTTCAGGGATGGCCGCTGTCTGAATCGGCGACGGATCGCTGTAGCCACAGGAGGCGACGGTCTCGACAAGCTCAGAGGGAAATCCGAAACCGGCGAAGCCATCGGGGGCTGGCTCGGCCGGATCGTTGCCAGGGGCCAGGGAGGCAGCAGTCGCGGTCCGGGCGACGGCCGAGACCGGTGCCTCCAGGTG
>CAYGQY010000075.1:0-7224 GCA_964352195.1 uncultured bacterium | reverse complement strand
AGGAGCTGCGCCGCCACCCGGTGTACAGCTTCCTGTTCCAGCAGCGCAGCGGCCTGTATTCAGCTGCTGTGCCTGAAACGGGCCATGAGCACGGGGGAGCGGTGAATCTGCAGACCCTCAGTACGGCCGAGCTCTACCTGGAGGCGGTGAAGGGCACCACCCCCAGGGCTGCTGCACCGCGGCGCTGATCAGCCAGCCGGGAGGGGGCGATGGCCTGGTATTTGGTGTTCTGGCGCAACCGATCCACCGCCACGGTGGTGCCGGCCGCCAGCGCCAGCCAGGCCCGCTCTCGCGCCCAGCGCAAGCAGAAGAAGGGCTACGGGTCGATCGTGGCCGCCCGCCGCGCCAATCCCCAGGACAGCCAGCTCATTCGCCGTGGCGTCTGGGTGCGGCTGCGGCGCAATGGATCCAGCCCCCAGTTCGGCATTGCTCGCTCCAAAGCAAGTGCCCGTCGGCAGCGGAGTGCGTACCGCCATTGGCTGTGATCGAGACTCAGCGTCCGCGCTTGATGGCACGGACGGCCTGCAGGGCCTTCATCTCCTCGGCGGCCATGGTGGCTGCTCGCTTGAGCCGGCTGGGATCACGGCGTATCTCCTCAGCCTGCCGCAACGTGCGCAGGTCGCTCTCGGCCCGCCAGCGGGCCTCCTCCTGGGCCAGCTTGCGCCGCTCGGCCGCACTGATGCCAGGCAGCTGGGGGCCATCGACGGTGGCGCTGCTGCGTCTTGAGGTGCGCCGTGGCTTGCTGCTGGTCTTGCCGGTGCCGGTCTTGCGGGTGCGGGTGGCAATGGCCTCGATGGGCTGATACCGCCATTTGCCAGGCCCACTGCTCAAAGCCCAGCCACCAACCGGCAACCGGGCCCGAGCTCCCTGGCTCAGCAGACCGAGACGGTGCAGCCGGGAGTGCCCTGCAGCTTGCGGGCAAAGGCGAATGCCTTCTCGGCAGGGATCAGCCGCATCTTCTTGACGGGCTTGCCGCGGCGGCCCAAGAACTCGACCTCACAGGGAGTGGTGCCGAGCTTCTGGACTCCTGGCGGATAGCGGTGAACTACAAGCAGGCGGACTTCACAGACGGGGCCTTGGGGAAAGGCCATGGCTGGGGTGGAGCGGAGAACACCGACCAGACGCCCCGCAGGTGAGTGCTGGCCAGGGGCGAGCACCGCGAGCCTCGCGTCAGCCCTGGCCAGCGCGAGCCGCAGGGGCATGCTGCGGAGGGGTTTCGCTCCGCCCGGCCAGCCAGCCTCCAGTGGCAACGGTGCAAGTGCCTTGCTGATTTCTCACCGCGCCAGGCGACCAGAGGTGCTGGCTCACCTGGGATTGAGGTCCGTCCCAGCTGCTCCTGTAACGACTGATGCGGCCTACCGCGCAGCGGCGCCCTGGCTGCCCGTTCTGCAGTACCCCGGCCACCGTTTGTCTATGGCCTGGGAACAGGTCCGGGCCTGGCTGGTGGCAGGGCTGCCCCTGGTGGCGGATCCTTCTTGCGGCTGTTCATCCCTTGGCCGGAGCCGCGGAGCCCGAGCAGGCGCGAGAGGCGGAACGGCGCAAGCCGAAAGGGGCCCAAAGGCCCCCGCAGGATCAGACAGCCGGCATGCACCCACTGCACTGCAGCCCGACGCAGCGCAGCGCGGCTTCTGCCTCCACCACTTGGCGATAGCTCAGCTGAGCTTCTGCTTCCAGGGCGCTATCGATCTCATCGACCCGTGCCAGGCACTGCTGGATCGCCGGCAGCACCTCTTCTTCCAGCCGGGAGATCTCCTCTTCTCCATAGGGCCGATCAATCCAGGTGCGGCGCAGCGGCCGGCCGGCATGGCCCCTGATGATCGATTCGATGGCTTTGCCGCAGGACTCCAGCAGCAGGAATGGATCCTCCTCTGGCCTGCAGAACGGAGAAGCGGCAGATGAGAGTGTGGCCATGGTGATCGGCGCCGAGAGCGGCGCAGCGACGGGACCGATCCCAGCGGAGGCGCGGCCGCAGGACGGGCCTCAGACTGGAGAGGCCCGGAGCAAGCCCTCCTCCCGCTCCCAGGCGTTACCGGTCCATGCGCGTCAGCGCTGCTCCGCCCAGCAGCGCCAGCAGCAGTTTGAGGGTGGAATCAAAGCCGCCCTGCAGCTGCTCCAGCGTGCCGGGGCAGATCTGGCCGACAGGCCGACTCTCGAGCGCTCGCTGGCCGCAGACCCCAGCGGCGAGGGAATAGATCAGCAGCTGGGTGCCGATCACCACCGCCAGGATCTTGAAGACGAACCGCTCGCGGTCGAACGGCGGCTTGGGCGGCCGGGGTGCTGGGAGTGAGTCCATCGCTGCAGTTCCCTCGCGGTCAGCCCCCTTCCTGCGGCAGCACCAGCGCGCCGCTCTGCACCAACCCCCAGACCATCAGTGCCTCCGCCTGCCGCCGCTCGATGTGAGGCGTACCTGGGCGGAAGTAGCCCTCGGCTGCTGCAGCGGACCCGGTCCAGTAGGCCGCCGCTGCGGCTGGACACATGCCGGCGGGGCGGTCTTCAAAGATGCGGGTCCAGCCGATCAACGAGCCCTCAGGTGGGTCATGCAGCCCGGCGTACTCCTCCGCGAAGTACTGCTCCTGCCAGCCGTTGCTGTTGGGGTCGGTCCCCGCGCTGATGGCTTGCAGCCGTGCTGCGTCGTAGGCGGTGCGGCGCACGCCGGTGTACTGCATGGCCCCGCGGCCGGCGCCACTGCCCCCCTCCACCACATCGAGGTTTTCCAGTTCCGGATCGCCGGTTTCGACCACCATGCAGCCAAGGAAGCCGCAGGCCTCCTCAGCCGTGAGGGGCTGGATCACGCCCAGGCTGGCCTCGGTGACAGCGCTGCTGCAGAAGAAGTCCAGCCAGTGCTGCAGGTTGGCGTGGGCCAGGGATGGCTCCCCAGAGGTGCATCCCCCTGGGACCTGGCCCGGCGTCACTTTTTTTCCTGGAACACCCCCACATACACCGTGCCTTGGCGGTATAGCGGGAGCACCTTGTCGCGCAGATCAGCGTTGTGGATGCGGATGCAGCCCAAGGTGGGGTGCAATGGCTGCTGCGGTGCCCAGGCCCCAGGCCAGCCGCAGGCCGATCCGCCGCCGTGGAGCATGATCCCGGCCCGACCAACGGCCACCTCCTGGCCCTCCAGCTCCTCCATGTCAAAGGAGTACCAGCCGTAGCCCATGGCGGTGTCGGAGCAGGGCGGGTTGGGGTTCTGCTCGTAGTCCGCGTAAAGCCGCCCCAACTTGTACAGACCGGGCGGGGTGTCGGTGTTGGTGTGGCTCCAGTCGGTGTCACTGCCCTGGCCCCGCGCCAGGCAAGGAACCTTCCAGAGGATTTGGCCGGTGTGGTCGTAGGCCTCCATGTCCTCGTCCCAATCGTTCACCAGCAGGTAGCTGTCGCCGGATTTAACCGGTGCCGGCTTCTGCGGCCCGACCATGCCGACCTCTTCTGAGCCGCGGGGATCGAGGCCACCGGCGGGAGCTGGCGGCTGGGGTGGCTGCTCACTGAAGGTGACGGCCCAAGGCGCCTGCTCATCGAGGATTGCGCTGCCCTGGTCGCTGCTGCCGATGGCGGCATATAGCTGCAGAACGCCGCGCTGCTGCTGGGCCTGGCCTTTGAAGTAGCGGAAGCGATCGGCAAACCGCTCGGCGCTCATCGGGGTGGTCATCGGTCGTGGTGCTGACCACTGCCCTTGCCAGCCCTGCTAGTGCACCGGCTGACCGGTGTTGATCACCTGTTCCACGATGCCTGTGGCGCGGGCCACACCACCGGATGCGGCGATGGTCAGCTGCAGCCGTTGGGCGTTCTACCGGTATGAGGGATCGCCCCACACCCGGTAGATGGTGCGCTTGAGCGGCACCAATGCGCCGCTGCCGCTCCAGGCCACTCGGGCAGCCACTCTGGGCCGGTCGTTAGCGATCGGGATCGCCAACATCGGCCCTGCGCAGCTGAGTGATTGCAGCACCGTGTTCAGGTCGGCATAGTGATGGTGAGGGCGGCTTGCTGCAAGGCAGATGCGCTGTTGCCGTCGCCTAGGGCGATTACCAGCTGGCCATCGTGGTGGCGGAAGGCCTCGGCGATGCGATGAACGTGAAGCCAACCCGCGTGCCTCAGCTGGCGGTGGCCGGGCCCGAATGAATTGAGGCCTTGGCGACGAACGCTGTTGCACGCCTGGTTGAGCGTAGGGTTAGGCCCTATATGCGCTCACTCTGGAGATGCGATTCAGTATTGCCGACCCGCCCATACTTGACAGAGACAGGGAAGCGGATAATCCGAGTGAGCCTGGGTAAACGACGAGGCTTTTCGAGTTGACTGGGCCTGTGAAACCCCACTCTTTGACTGACCTCGTAGCGACAACAAGCTTCTCGCCACACGCAGCCACCGCATGTACCAGCTGGCGCGCGGCCTGACAGCTTGGCAATCGGATGAGTAAATCCCGGCGGCTCATTCTCGCCGAGTGGTATGGGCAGAGTTGCACGATGGCGACCTTTCTCGACACGTGGGCCTGCGCTGTGGCGATGCTCACTCCATCGCGGGCAGCAATTGCTTCGATGACTGAGCGGAGCTTCTGCTGCTCTCGCTTGGCACGCTTCGGGAGTCGCGCTCTCGCCCAGTAGCCGGCGCCAGGATGTTGCGCGAACGCCGGATTGAGGTACAGGAGTGGATAGTCCGATGCAGTGTGGCTCTGGGTAAAGTTTTTGGTGATGCTGTCGCGGAATGGCTCCGTCTTCTCCCATTCATAGTCTTCGGGATCAAGGCCAGGGTTGAGCATCAGAACGACGCACTCTGCTTCGGTTAGGTTTCCGTTCACCGGAAGTGGAAGCAAGCTCAGCTCAAAGTCTCCCTGCGTCGCAAGCGACTGATCCTCAGGATGAACGAACGGGGGGATGGTCGCGTCAAAACGACGCCAAAAGGCTAGGAACGTATCGACTGCGGATTTCATGGGGGCTAACGCTCCAGAACAGAAGCGGGTGAAGATCTGAGCAATGCAGACAACTCATGCTCCGGTCTTCTGTATCTAGATGTTATACAGCAATGTGCACGTAGCATCCTACTTCTTCCTTTTGCCCCTGCTTGGCTTCTGTGTCTGATTCTTGTCAGTGCCAAACCCTTTTGGTTTCGGTGTCGCATTCTTTGGTCTAGGCAACACTGCTGGATATTCGTCCACGCTGAAGCCCTTGAGCTTTGGATTCGATAGCATTTCAAGGCCTGATGCTATAGCGGCAATTTCAGCTACTTCTTCTGTGCTATATGCTGCAAGGTCAATGTAAGCAGCATCGTGAGAGCGGCCGCCATTGTCAAATCCAGGTTCGGTTGCAAGCCCTACAACATGCCTGGCTTCAGGGTGGTGCGCTTTTAGATTTACTCCACTAATCTCGACCAACTCTCTTCTCATTCTTCTATAGTTAGAGTAGTTACTTGCTGCGTCGACAGGAAGAGTCATGAATAGATAGTGTGGCTGACCTGGCTCTGTTGGCATCACGTATCTTGTGGCTCGTTGATTCCGAGGTGCTAGTTCAATGAACTCCCCATACATAATGGAAAGAGCTCTCCTGCGTAGACGTGGCTCGCGTGCGAGCCAACGAAGAAGTGTTTCTGCTTCTCCAAGATCGGAGCCAGTTCGAAAGTAATGAGTACCGCTTACTATATGCCGACTATGCTCCTCTATTAATGCATCCCAAACATAGCTTACTCGATCCGCCCTGAGTTGTGCATCTCGTTGCTTGCTATGGCAAAACTTCTCCCAATGCCCTTCCTCAAAGAATAGGGCATTGGGCGTAACGGTATTGCCTTCGCTATCCCATACAGCAAAGTCATGCCGGCCTTCTTGGTTGACATTAGATAAATAATAAGCCAGCAGATCTTCTTCCCCAAATGCGACTACATGTGTTGACGATCTGAGCAAGGCTTCTTTTCGTTCCAGATAATTCACAAAGTCGCTAACAGTGTCAACAGTCTTTAGCACTATGTCGAGTGTCTGATCGCCAAGAACATGCACAAAGCTTCGTGTGGGCTCAATATCTCCTACAGCAAAGCATCGCTCATTTCTGCTTGCGTAATGCTGACTAGACTGGATTGATGAATCGATCATGAGGCTGCCCTTTCCTCCCAGCTCATCCTTACTCCTCTGTTGATAATTGTGCGCAACAACAATTAAATGAAAGCGTGCTTGGCTTGGATCTGGGATCTGGATGGGAAATCGCTGTGAACAGCTTCTATCAAGAAAGAGCCTGTTTGGGAAAGATTTTATCCAACGCTCGGCTCCCCAAGCCTGCTCCGCTGACTTGTAAACTGCACGCTTAAACCAGCGATTCCAGTCAGTTGCCAAACAGCCAGAATTTGGAAAGCGACAGTCTTTATCGGAAAATATGATTATATTATTCTCGAATACTACTATTAGATCGCAGATCTCTTTGCCATCCCCAGCCTTGGCCTTGTTCTGATCCCTGTAGATCCCCGGATAGCTCCATAGTGAAAGGAAAGTCTTATCACAAAGAGACTTAAGGTAACGCTCGGATTGAGTAACTCCCTCGGCACGCTCATCGGTCATAATATCAGCTGTTGTCTCCTTTCAAAATAGGCATCTCAGGCGTGGGGGGCTTTGGATGGCTGAAGGCTGACTATATAACTCTTTATTGGATGGTTCCGAGAGTCAGGTGGATCGTCCTGCCTGTTTCCAGTAATCAAGGTAGGCGCCCCTTTCGTAATCTCACCAACTCCAGCTCTCAAATGACTTTTGAGTCGCTGTGAGCCCAGGCTAGCTGTGGTTCTCGGGTATGCAAACCACCTGTCCAGCCCGATACACAAGACGAGAGTCGGAGTGGTCAACGTCATTTCTTCCAGTCATCAACAGACTCTGCACCCACAACAGCTGCGGTCGTTGCTCTTGGCCAAATCTGAGCATGCACCTCTTGGCGTATCTCACCGAAGTAGCCCACCCCTAGCGCAGTGCCCCCTGAGCCGATCACGCCCCAATTTGCTGGCATCCGGGACCCGCATGGCTACCAAGGAGGGGTGCTGAGCCGGAGGCCCCATCCACTACGCGGTGTTTTTCTGCACAGACGAGGGCTTTGGCATTGAGATGGTGCAGGCCCTCGACGAGGCCCATGCGTTGGACATCGTTCAGGCCCTCCAGCCCGGTGCCGTTGCCCAGGCGGTGCCGACGGCCTCGCTGGAAGGCAAGAACAATCACAGGCTTCTGTCGGACTGGATGGACGCCCTGGAGGAGTCCATGGCCAGTGAGGGAGG
>CAYGQY010000074.1:1434-7233 GCA_964352195.1 uncultured bacterium | reverse complement strand
CCTCCAGACGCCTCACGCCGCCAGCCTGCAGGGCCCTGGGCACGGCCTCAAGGAAGCCGCCGCCATCGACGCGTCCCGCCGGCCGGATGGCCGTGAGCCAGGCGAGCGCGGCCGGGTGGAGCCGAGGCCAGGTCGTTGTCAGGGAGCCGGGCCGGGCGGAGCCCCAACCGTGAAGCACCACCTGGCTCGGGTGAAATCCAAGGGGGCCATGGCGGCGTTCGAGTTCCCGCCAGGCGCGACAGGCGGAGCGACCCTGCATGCCGCCGTAGCTCAGCCCGGTGGCCGACGGGAGGCTGGCTGAGGCCGGTCCCACCAGGGTCGGGGCCTGGCCCCGATCGACCAGCGCCAGAGCCAGCAGCGATCCGGCCAGACCGGCTCCGACCACCACCACCGGGAAATCAGAGCCGGAGGCGTCCTCCGCCATCGCTCAGATCTGGAGGGTGAACGAGGTGATGACGCGATGGAACAGCTCCTTCACCTTCGGCCAGCGCACTTCGTTGGTGCTGGCGGCCAGGGTGTATAGACGGCCCCGATCCACCACCACCGTGGCCAGCTCATGGCGATCCCGGTCCGCCAGGTGGACGGCGTACTCCAGGTCATAGAAGGTCTGGCCACCGGCATGACGTTCCACCGCCTCCACCAGATCGGCTCCCCGGCCGCTGCCCTCCGGCGCGATCACAATGCGCCGAAGCTTCTCCCCCACGGCCACGGCGCTGCCCAGGGATTCGAGTTCATTGGTGGGCGTCACATCGGAGATCACCAGGCTGAGCGTCTCGTCGCTGTTGATCAGGTCGTGGAAGACCACCTGTGGACCACCACTCACCGCCACCCGGGTCCATCCGGTGGGATAGAGGAAGGCGTAGCGCCCATCCGGGCTCTGGAACGAATTCAGCCCGCCTGCCACGGCGCTGCAGCCCGTGACACCCCCCAGCATCAGGGCGACGGCGATCAGCAGGGCCAGCAAGCTCCGCGGCGCCGGACGACGGGGGGACGGAAACGGACGCTGCGCCATGGACTGCCGAGCAAGCGGATGGGGCGCCGAGGCACCGGCGTCATTCTTGCCTGCCAGCTCCAAAGGCCTTCCCGTCCGTTCATCGCCAAGCGGGAGGGGCTCCTAGATTCCGCCCAGTTGCGGGGACCCCCTGAGCGGCTTCACCAGGCCCCTGGCCCGGCTGATCGATCAGTTTGAGCGTCTGCCGGGCATCGGACCCCGCACCGCCCAGCGGCTGGCCCTGCATCTGCTGCGTCAGCCCGAGGAGCAGATCCGCGCCTTCGCCGACGCCCTGCTGGCCGCCCGCACCCAGGTGGGCCAGTGCCGATCCTGCTTTCACCTTTCGGCGGAACCGCTCTGTGAGTTCTGTCGCAACGAGGACCGCTCCAATGGTCAGCTCTGCGTGGTGGCCGATTCCCGGGATCTGCTGGCCCTGGAGCGCACCCGGGAATACAGGGGCCGCTATCACGTGCTCGGTGGGTTGATCTCCCCGATGGATGGGGTCGGTCCGGAACTGCTCCAGATTCCACCGTTGGTGGCCCGGGTCGACCGGGAGGGAACCCGGGAAGTGATCCTGGCCCTGACCCCGAGCGTGGAGGGGGACACCACCAGCCTCTATCTGGCCCGGCTGTTGCGGCCGTTCACGCTGGTGAGCCGGATCGCCTACGGCCTGCCGGTGGGGGGCGAACTGGAGTACGCCGATGAAGTCACCCTGGCCCGTGCCCTGGAGGGCCGGCGCACCATGGAGTGAGCAAGCCCAAGCCCATGACCCGTCTCCCCAGCCAGCGGTCCGCCCACCCACTGCCGCAGGAGCGTCTGCCGGACTGGCTGCGCCGACCCATCGGCCAGGTGTCCCAGCTGGAGCGCGTGCAGGGGGTGGTCAAGGGACAGCGCCTGCACACGATCTGTGAGGAGGGTCGCTGCCCCAACCGTGCTGAGTGCTATGCCTCCGGCACGGCCACCTTTCTGCTGGGTGGACCGATCTGCACCCGCAGCTGTGCCTTCTGCCAGGTGGACAAGGGTCAGGCCCCCGTTCCAGTCGATGCCGGAGAAGCGGAGCGGGTGGCCGAAGCCGTGGAGCAGCTGGGCCTGCGCTATGTGGTGCTGACCGCAGTGGCCCGTGATGACCTGGCTGACCAGGGCGCCAGCCTGTTCACCACCACCATGGCCGCCATGCGCCGCAGGCAGCCCCAGATCGCCATCGAGGTGCTCACTCCGGATTTCTGGGGCGGACACCGGGGCGAGGCCGACGGGCTGGTGGCCCAGCGGCACCGGTTGGAGACCGTGCTCGCCGCCCAGCCAGTGTGTTTCAACCACAACCTCGAAACGGTGCGGCGGCTCCAGGGGGTCGTGCGCCGAGGGGCCACCTACCACCGTTCGCTGGGGCTGCTGGCCACCGCCAGGGAGCTGGCCCCCGCGATTCCGACCAAATCGGGACTGATGCTGGGCCTGGGCGAAGACCAGGAGGAGGTGGTGGAGGCGCTCCAGGACCTCCGGACCGCCGGCTGTCAGCGCCTCACCCTGGGTCAATATCTGCGCCCCTCCCTGGCCCATCTGCCGGTGGCGCGCTACTGGGAGCCCGATGCCTTCGAACGGCTCGGCACGATCGCCCGGACGATGGGCTTCGAGCAGGTTCGCAGCGGACCGCTGGTGCGCAGCAGTTACCACGCCGGCACCGGGAGCCCATGAACCCCTGGTCGGCGATCTCGATCGCTCGACCGTGGGGAGGCGCGGCCCTGGCTGCGGCGGCCCTGGTGTTCACGGCCGGGATCGCCAGGGGAGAGAGCGAAGAGCTCACCGTCCAGGTGCTCTCGATCGGGGATGGAGACACGATCACGGTGCGCCGCAGCCAGCAGCGGTTCACGGTGCGGCTGGCCTGCATCGACGCCCCGGAGATGGCCCAGAGTCCCCATGGCGCCGCCGCCCGCCAGGCCCTGCAGGCCAGGGTGCGCCTCGGCCAGACGGTGCGGATCCGGCCCCAGACCACCGACCGCTTCGGCCGCACCGTGGCGGAGGTGATCGCCGGGGTGAACGTGAACCTGGCCCTGGTGGAGTCCGGCATGGTCTTCGTCTACCGCCAGTATCTGGGCGGTTGTGATGCCCAGGCCTATCTCGGGGCCGAGACGCGGGCCAGCAGGCAACGCCTGGGGGTGTGGCACAGCGCGGCTGGCATCACCAGACCCTGGGACTTTCGCCGGAACCGCTCCACGGCCAGGCCCGCTGCCCCAGGTGGAGGAGCACCCGCCCGGCGGCGCTATCGCTGCAAGGAACTCTCCTTCCAGCAGGCCCAGCTGTTGCTGCGCCAGGGCCATCGCTATCTCGACCGCAACGGCGATGGGCAGGCCTGTGACAGCCGGGGCTGAGGGCACCCCATGCGACCAGCGGCCAGCCCTCCCACCCGTTGGAGGCGTCCGCCCAGCCTCGGCTGCTGCAGGGATCACCGGGCTGCCGATCTAGTGGAGAACTCCGAGAGGACTGGCGAGGAAGGACATTGGAGAAACTGCCTCCAGCCAGGGAGAACTGCACGCCACTCCGGGTGAGTTGAGCCCCGCCATCGGAGAGCTGAATCAGATTGTCGCCCCGGAGGGTGCGTTCCCGGGGATGGATGGACTCCCCTGCTGGGAACAGATCGAGAATGGGGGTTCCACTGCGACTTCCACGATTCATCCAGAGGGAGTCCCAACCATCCGCATCGGGGACGGTGTCCGAGAGCATGATCTCCCGGCGATGACAGGGTCGCCCTGGTGGTCCTCCGGGATGCCCCTGGAACTCCAGTTCCAGAGCACGGTTCTGTCCGAGGTGTCATCGCGCGAGCGCGGATCATCGCGCGTGGAACCTGCCTGGCCTTGAAGCACAGGATCTTGAATCCTGGAACCAGCGGTGCCCACGGGATCAGCCGAACCGACCCGCCACACGGCCAGGCCGGCACGCTCCTGGGGCACGCCGCCATGCCGACTCCCGGCAACAGGGCTCGCCTGGATCACGGATCATTCTTCAGATCCCAGCCATCTCCCCTTCCACCCGGGCCGGCCGCGGCGCCAGGAGGGCGGGGCCCCGATCTGGGATCAGGGCGGAAGGGTCCGCTGCGCAGTGCCGATCGCCCGGGGCCCCAGCGCGGTCCGGGATCGACCGGAACGGCGAGGGGACTCCTACCTTGAAGCTCCCTCCTCCCGCTGCCGATGCCGGCCCTGGCCCTGCCTCCCGAGGCCTATCTGTGGTTCAAGACCCTGCACATCGTCGGCGTGGTGGTCTGGTTCGCCGGGTTGTTCTATCTGGTGCGGCTGTTCATCTACCACGTGGAGGCCGATGTCCTCGAGGAACCATTCCGGGGCGCCTTCCGGGCCCAGTACGCCGTGATGGAACGGCGCCTGGCCAACATCATCACCACCCCCGGCATGGTGGTGGCCGTGCTGATGGCGGTGGGTCTGCTGATCGCCGAACCGCTCTGGCTGAAACAGGGCTGGATGCACGCCAAGCTGGCCGTAGTGCTGGCCCTGCTCACCTATCACGGGTTCTGCTACCGGCTGATGGGTCAGCTGCGGGAGGGGACCTGCCGCTGGAGCGGTCGCCAGCTGCGCGCGCTCAACGAACTTCCCACTCTGATGCTGGTGCTGGTGGTGATGCTGGTGGTGTTCAAGGGCCAGTTCCCCACCGGGGCCGCCACCTGGTTCCTCGTGGCGCTGGTGGTGGCGATGGCCGCTTCGATTCAGTTCTATGCCCGCTGGCGGCGCCTGCGTGGTGAACGGGAGGCCCTGGCCGGTGGCACCTGATCACCCCCTGGTTCCCGTGCTGCGGGAGGTGCATCCCTCCAGCTGCCCCGAGCGGCTGAACTTCCACTGCCATACCACCTGCAGTGATGGCAGCCTCCGGCCCGAACTCCTGGCCGAGCAGGCGATCAGCCTGGGCCTGGAGCATTTCGCCGTCACCGACCACCACAGCACCGAGGCCCACTCCGCCCTCCAGGCCAGGCTGGATCTGGAGAAGACCCGCGGCGCCAGCATCCCGACCCTCTGGAGCGGCGTGGAGATCAGTTGCCTGCTGGACGGTTGCCTGGTGCATGTGCTCGCCCTCGGATTCCAGCCCGGCCACCCGTCCCTGTCGCCCTATCTCACCGGATCCGCGGCAGTGGGCCCGGCCCTGCGGGCAGGGGCCGTGAGGGAGGCCATCCATACCGCCGGCGGTCTGGCGCTGCTGGCCCATCCCGCCCGCTACCGGCGCCCCTCCCGGGAGCTGATCGCCTCGGCTGCCGCGCTCGGCTTTGATGGCGCCGAGGCCTTCTACGACTACGGGCAGGGTCAGCGCTGGCAGCCGACACCCCTGGTCTGCGACGCGATCGCCAGCCAGCTCCAGGAGCTTGGATTGCTGCTCAGTTGCGGCACCGATACTCATGGCCTCGGCCTGGGTGGCCGCTAGGCTGGATTACAGGTTTCCGTTTCCTGACCATGGGTCTGCTCGATCGTCTGCTCGGCAACCGCTCCGAGGGGTCCTTCTCCTCCAAGCCCGCCAAGGACAAGGCATCGCCGGCCAAGAAGGAGGACACCATCTACCTCGACCCCGATACGTCGAGCAGCCTGGGCGACACGACATTCATGCGTCGGTCCAACACCATCCGCCACACCTTCCCCGGCAACCTCGATAACCCCGGTGACAAGGAGATGGTCCAGGAGGTCGCCTCCATGAACGCCAGGCTCGAGAGAGCCACCGCCGGCCTGCCCTCTGTGGCGGCTCCGGAGGCCACCCCCAGCCTCACCGGTGGCGTGCCCAAACCCGTCAAGAAGACCTTCGTCGAGAAGATGAGTGCCGCCGAA
>CAYGQY010000074.1:0-1424 GCA_964352195.1 uncultured bacterium | reverse complement strand
AACTGGGCCAGCGGCTTCGGGGCGCCGCCGTGAGCGGCGTCAATGCGCCGGGCAGCCCCGCCGGCTCCCGCACCGCCCCCAGCGGGGCGGAGGGTCAGCCCAAGCTGGGCCAGCAACCCGCCAAACCGGGCGCGATCGATGCCTTCAAGGACATGGCCCGGGATCTCAACACCTGAGCCGGGCCCCAGGCCGGAGCGGATCGGCCCTCCGGCTCCGGATCTGGCCCGTCCAGCTCATCCCTCCACGAGGGAGTCGCTGCTGAGCACCAGATCGCCCAGATGCCTCAGCTGCTCGGGTCTGGCTCCCTGCCAGAGCCCGCGGTGATGGGCCTCGAGCAGGCGCTCGGCCATGTCCCGCAGCGCCCAGGGGTTCGCCTCCCGCAGGAACGCCAGGGTGGGCTGGCATCCCAGCCAGCTGTCGCAGATGGCTCCGTAGCTCCAGTCGGGCACCCGGCCGGTGCTGGCGTCATAGGCGAACAGGTAATCGAGGCTGGCGGCCAGCTCGAAACCGCCCTTGTAGCCATGGGCCCGCATCCCCTCGATCCAGCGTGGATTGAGTACGCGGGAGCGCAGCACCTTGTCGAACTCCTTCTCCAGGCGGTGGAGCCTCGGGCGCTGGTGGCGCGAGTGGTCGCCGAACCAGAGGGCCGGCGCGGAGCCCCGCACCCGCTCGGCCGCCGCGCTGAGCCCCCCTTGAAACTGGTAATAGTCGTCGGAATCGAGCAGGTCGTGCTCCCGGTTGTCCTGGTTGTGCAGCACCACCTGCACCTGGGTCAGCCGTTGCTCCAGCCCGCTCCGGTCGGCCCTCGCCTCACCGGACGCCTCGTAGCGCCAGCCGCTCCACTGGAGAAACGCCTCCCCCAGATCAGCCCGCTCCTCCCAGTGGCCGCTGTCGATCAGCCCCTGCAGGCCTGCCCCGTAGGCCCCGGGCGCTGAACCGTAGACGCGGGCGCAGTGGCCCTCGGTTCGGGCCGCCGCCGCCAGGGGATTGTCCCGCTCGCTCTCGGGCAGGCCCGCCACCAGCGCCGTGGCCCGGTTGATCCAACCGACCAGCTGGGGAAAGGCATCGCGGAACAGGCCGGAAATGCGCAGGGTCACGTCCACCCGCGGCCGCCCCAGCAGGCTCAACGGGATCACCTCCAGATCCACCATCCGACGCGTCGGACCATCCCAGATCGGCCGGACCCCCATCAGGGCCAGAACCTGGGCAATGTCCTCACCGCCGTTGCGCATCGTGGCGGTGCCCCAGACCGAGACGGCCAGCTGGCGCAGGTCCTCCCCCTCATCGAGGCCATAGAGCTCCAGCAGCAGTTCGGCGCTGCGTCGCCCCAGGTCCCAGGCGGCTTCAGTGGGAAGGCCACGCAGATCGACGCTGTAAAAGTTGCGACCGGTGGGCAGCAGATCGGGACGGCCCCGGGTGGGGGC
>CAYGQY010000073.1:0-7248 GCA_964352195.1 uncultured bacterium | reverse complement strand
CCATGAAGGCGCCGGGGTCGCCCTCATCGGCATTGCAGACCACCACCTTGCCGTCACCGGGCATCCGGGCGACGGTGGCCCACTTGAGGCCGGTGGGGTAGCCGGCGCCGCCGCGGCCGCGCAGGCCGCTGCGGCGGATCTCCGAGACCACCTCCGGCGGGGAGAGCTCCCGCAGCACCCGCCCCAGCTGGTCGTAGGCCCCGGCGGCGATCGCCTCCTCGATCCGGTTCGGGTCGATCCGGCCGCAGCGCTCGAGCACGATCCGCCGCTGGCGGCGGAAGAAGGGGTGGTCCTGGTCGATCCGCTCCCCCGCGGCGGGACTCCAGGCCAGGGGGGGCGGCGGTTCGCCCGGCCGCTCCTGGTGCAGCCGGTGGGCCAGGGCCGCGATCAGCGGCGCCGCATCCTCCGGGGTGACGCCGCCGAACAGGGCTCCATCCGGATCGAGGGCGAGCAGCGGACCCTGGCTGCAGGGCCCCAGGCAGCCCACCCCCCGCAGAGCGATCCGATCCCCCAGCTCCGCTCGGCTGAGGGCGGTGTCGAGGGCCTGGTGGAGGGCGCCGCCGCCACAGGCCAGGCAACCGGCGGAGTTGCAGCAGCGCAGCCGCAGGGGGCTGGTCATGGCAACGGCTCCCGCTCCGGTTCCTCCCCCGCCAGCTCCCGCAGCCGCTCCAGCAGGGCCGCTGTGTTCGGGGGCCGGGCCACGGCTCCGTCGATGAGCACCACCGGCGCGCCGCTGCAGGTGCCGATGCAGCGCACCGACCCCAGGCTGATCGCGCCATCGGAGCGGACCTCGCCGAGCTGGATCCCCAGGGCCGCCTCCAGGGCCCGGATGAGGGCCGGGGCTCCGTTCACCGCGCAGGCGGTGCCGGTGCAGACGATGCAGCCGTGACGGGCCTGGGGCTGGAAGCGGAACAGGTGGTAGAAGCTGGCCGTGCCCAGCACCCGGCTGAGCGGCAGCTCCAGGCGGTCGGCCACATGGCGCAGCAGGGGCTCCTCCAGATGGCCGTAGAGCTCCTGGGCCCGGTGCAGCACCTCGATCAGGGCGTCAGGCCGGTGGCCCCGCCGGTGCAGACACGGTTCCAGGGCCGCGAAGGCCCCCCCGGGGGTGATGGTGTCGAGGCCGGCCTCGGCCATGGCGATGACCCTCCCTGGCTCTCAACGTAGGAACGGACGGCGGCCGTGAACCATCGGGGTTGCCCGTCGTCACGGTGGGTGGGGCCTGGCTCCCTAACCTGGGGGAGAACGCAGAAGGTTTCCCCTGATCACCGGTCTGACCCGTTTCCTCTACGTGCTGGGACCGGTCTTCATCCTTTCCGTCCACCTGGGCTGCCTGCTGCTGCTGGTCACCGGCCTCACCCTGGGCTCGATCGCCTGGGCGATCGGGCTCTATCTGGTGCGGATGCTGGCCACCACAGCGATCTTCCATCGGCTGATCACCCATGCCAGCTACCAGGCGCCGCGACCGGTGGTCTGGGTGGGCGCCCTGGTGGCCACCTCGGCCGGACAGATGGGGCCGAGCTGGTGGAAGGCGCACCATCTGGAGCACCACCGCCACGTGGACACCGGCCTCGATCCCCACACGCCCCTGCTGCCGGTGGGGGGCCTGCTGGGGTTCTGGCACTCCCAGGCGGGCTGGTTGCTCCATGCCTCCTTCTTCCCGGAGCGGCTGCCGGCCGATGTGGAGGCGGACCCGGTGCTGCGGCTGATCGACCGGCTGCAGGTGGTACCGCCCCTGGTCCTGGCGGTGCTGTCCTATGCCCTGGGGGGCTGGACCTGGCTGGCGGCCTACTGCCTGAGCACCACTGTGCTGTTCCATGCCGTGGCCAGCGTGAACTCTGTCTCCCATCTGGTGGGGGATCAACCGTTCCGCACCGACGACCAGAGCCGCAACAACCGCTGGGTCGCCCTGCTGACCCTCGGCGAAGGCTGGCACAACCTGCATCACGCCTTTCCGGCGTCGGTGCGGCAGGGCTTCACGGTGCGGGATGGGCAGCTGCGGCACCTGGCCGATCCCACCTACGGCTTCATCCGCCTGCTGGAGCGCTGGGGCTGGGCCGGGCGGCTGCGCCTTCCCGCTCCGGAGGTGCTGCTCAGGCAGGCGCGCCCGTGAGGGCCTCCCACTGGCGGCGCAGGGCCGGCGGCACCGGGCGAGGCTGAAAGTCCCGCGGATCGGCCGGACCGTGGCGCAGCACGGCGTTCACCAGGGAGGCGGAGTGGCGGCCGTTGTTGATGGCGCCGTGGGGAACACCGGGGGGGATGCGCACCAGCACGGGCTCGTCCTCCCGCAGGGTGATTCCGACCAGTCGTCCCGCCTGGAGCACCACCAGATCAAGGGATCCGCGCAGCACGATCAGCTGATCGGTCTGGTGGCGGTGGCAGAAGAGCTCGCAGGGCTGTTCGGGGGCGACCTCGGCGATCAGGGTCTCGTCGCTGGGCTGGGCCGGGCAGAACCGGGTGCGTCCGGTGGTGGAGCGCTCCAGCTGGATCACCTCCACCCGTCTGGTGTGCTGTCTGGAGAGGGGCATGGCGGTCTCGATCAATTCATCAACATTGGTGACAGATTGATCGAAGAAATGGCTGAATCGCTACCAAGTGAGCTACTGGCTGGAGCTTCGGTGCCGCCGTGGGGCCACCCGGTCCGTGTTCAGGAGAGCAGGGAGCGGTTGTCGGCTTCGAGCCGGGCCAGTTCGGTGAGAATGGCGCGGTTGTCCAGCTGGATCCGCTGCAGGGTTTCGGCCGCCAGGCGCTCGGTGGAGGCGGTGCGGTCGGCGAGGGCGCGCAGCCGCTCCCGGTAGTGCCGCAGGAGCCCTGTGTCGGCCTGGTCCAGCCTGCTGAGAATCTCAGGCCGGGAAGCAGGGTCATCGGGAATTGCGAAACCCGTCATGGCGTCGGAAATGGTTCAAGTTGAACTAATGGAGCCGAAGCGCTTCGTCCAAGTCTGAAGGCTGGGATCGTGCCCTTTCGATGGCGTGATCAATCGACAAGATTGGTGTGCTGCAGCCAATCCTCCAGCCCTCGCCCCCCCCATCGGCTTGCCGGCAGCAGCAGGAATCAGCGATTCCGCCAGAGATAGGGATCGTTGCGGGAGGGGTTGCGCGTATCGAAGCGCATTCCTTTTTCCACGTTCATGATGGCGTTCTCCACATCGATCAACGCCTGTTTGCGATAGCCGCCCTTGTCGGCGGTTGCATTGAGCAGTTGGATCCTGGCCTGGCGCAGGCTCTCGAGGGCGGCCTGCATCCGGGGCTGTTGCTGGGCCAGGCCCTGGCCGGACCAACCGATGACAGTTCCCAGCAGGGTGGCTGAACCGATCAGGGCCACGCGGCCGATCATGGTTGGAGTGTTCGATTTGATCATGGTTTTTGGAGGAGACATGTGCTGGAACCCCATCAGGATCGCCAGGCGATGTGACTGAACGATGAGATGTCGATTCGGCAGATGTTATCAGCTGTTTCTGAGTTCGCCAGGGCCCAGAACAGCTGGGGATGGAAGGCTCCAGTCCGGGCGATTCCCTGTCCATTCTCATGAATCCGGACCGCCCCGTCGCCAGCCCTCCGTCGTTCGGAGGCCGACGCGTCCGGGTGCAAGTCCTCCCTCAGTCCGCCGCCATCGGGCTGGTGTGGCGCTGCGGAGGCTCCACAATGGGGGCGTCCGACAGCCGCGGCCTTCCAGGCGATTGACGCTGGCCGAGCCCTGGAGCGGCTGATCCCTGGGCCGCGGTGTCTCCAGCCCCACCACCCTCGCCGGAGCCGATGAACCGGGGCTGGTGTGGCGCGCTGAACGGGCCGTGCTGGATTCGAACCAGCGACCGTGCGATTAGAAGTCGCATGCTCTATCCGGCTGAGCTAACGGCCCATCGGCGCACCTTAGAGTGGCGCGCTGCGAACCCTTGCTCCATGGCGGCCTCCCGGCTCAGCGATCCCCAGAAACAGGAGCTGGTGGCGCGCTGGCGAGCGGGCGAGTCCAGCTCCGCCCTCGCCCAGACCTACGGCTGCAGCCCGAACACCGTCACCCGGGTGGTGAAGACGGCGCTTGGGGCGGAGCTCTACAACCAGCTCAAGCTCCAGCGGGGCCAGCCGGAGCCCGCCAGGGCGGCCAGGGGGGCGGGCACGGTTTCCGTCACCGCCGCCCCCTCGGCCGCGCCGGTGGCCGTGCCCATGGCCCCCATCCCGCTGGCCCTGGACGACGGGGACGACGACCCCCTGGACCCGGAGGATGCCGACGATGGCGGAGCCGGGGTGCTCGCCATCGATGACGCCGATGATTTCGGTGACGCCTCCGAGGAGGACAGCGACGCCGAGGAGGACGGCGATGCCGATGAGGCCTCCTTCGAGGGTGATGACGAAGGCAATGTGTTCACCACCGTGGCGGTGTCCCTAGCCCTGGACGACCGCCCGCCCGCCGCCTGCCAGCCCCTCGAGCAGGCGGCGCTGCCCGAAAGCCTCTACATGCTGGTCGACAAGCTGGTGGAACTCCAGGCCCGCCCGCTCAGCGATTTCCCCGAGCTGGGTCGCCTCAGCGACGACGAGCAGGCCCGCCAGGCCCTGGTGGTGTTCGCTAACCCCCGCCAGGCCAAACGTCACTGCGGCCGCACCCAGCGGGTGATCAAGCTGCCCGACAGCCGCGTGATCGGCCGCACCGCCCCCTATCTGCTCACCCAGGGGATCACCCGGCTGGTGATGGAAGGGGCCGTCTACGCGCTGCCCGGCTCCTGAGCGGAGTCCAGGCGGCCCGCCCGTCTAGGGCCCCGGATCCCGCCGGGGCAGGAGCAGGGCGGCGGCACTGCCGCCGCTGATCACCCCCAGGGCCAGGGCGATCCCCACCAGCACGCCGCTGGGCAGGGGTGCGCTGCGGCCGACCCCGAGCCGCAGGCTGGGGCGCTCGGAGAGGTTCTGGGCCCCCAGGCAGAGGATCAGCAGCAGCAGCAGGCCGCCGCCGAGGCTGGTGAGCAGCAGGCGCAGGCGCAGCAGCATCAGGCCGGATCGCTTCGATGCAACAGACCGTAGAGGTTGCGGCGGGACAGGCCCGTTTCCTCAGCCAGTTGGCGGGCGGCGTCGCCGTTGCTGAGGCCGCCCGCCACCCGCCGCTCCAGCTCATCGCGCAAGGCCTCCTCCTCCCAGGCGGGCGCCGCCGCCCCGGGCGCGCCGCCCAGCACCAGCGTGCATTCCCCCCGGGGGGCCACCCGGCGGAAGTGCTCCAGGGCCGCGCCCACGCTGGGTCCGATCTGCTCCTCGTGCCGCTTGGTGAGCTCCCGGGCCACCTGCAGCGGACGATCCCCCAGCTCGGCCAGCAGATCCTCCAGCAGGGCGAGCAGCCGGTGCGGCGCCTCGAACAGCACCACGGTGCGGGACTCGCCGGCCAGTTCCCGCAGCCGGCGGCGCCTGGGGCCCGGACGGGGGGGCAGGAACCCCTCGAAGCAGAAACGGCCGCTGGGCAGGCCGCTGCTCACCAGGGCGGTGGTGACGGCGCAGGGCCCCGGCACGCAGATCACCGGCCGGCCGGCGGCGCGGGCGGCCGCCACCAGCAGCTCGCCCGGATCGGAGATGCCCGGCAGGCCGGCGTCGCTGATCACCGCCAGGCTCTCGCCGGCCTCCAGCGCCGCCAGCAGCTCCGGCAGCCGGGCGCTCTGGTTGTGCTGATGGAAACTGAGCAGCCGGCCGGGGGGGCCGAGGCCGGCCAGCAGGCTGCCGCTGTGGCGCGTGTCCTCGCAGGCGATCCGGTCGACACCGGCCAGCACGCGCTGGGCGCGGGGGGAGAGATCGGCCCGGTTGCCGATCGGCGTTCCCACCAGATAGAGCACGCCCGGGGCCGGTTCGCTGCCTTGCTCCACAATGCTGCTCAGAATTCCCTGGGACCCGTTCCATGATGGCTTCCCCCATCCTTCCCGCCGGCATCGAGGTGGAGGAGCTGCTGGACGTGCTGCGGCGCCTCAGCTGGGATTCGGCCGACATTCTGCGGGCCTACGCCCGCGCCGAGCAGCCGCCCTTCGGCTTCGAGCCCGCCCTGAGCGTGGATGACGGTGGCGAGGGACCGGTCACCGCGGCTGATCTGGCGGTGAACCGCCACCTGCTGGAGGGCCTGGCGGATGCCTTCCCCAGCGCCCCCTGGACCCTGCTGAGCGAGGAAACCGCCAAGGGGCAGCTGCGGGAGGGGGAGCCGCTGGCGGCGGAATGGCTCTGGATCCTCGATCCGCTCGATGGCACCAAGGATTTTCTCCAGGGCACCGGCGAGTACGCCGTGCATCTAGCCCTGGTGCGGGGGCGCGAGCCGGTGCTGGGGGTGGTGCTGCTGCCGGAACGCGAAGAACTCTGGTTCGGCCTGGTGGGGGCCGTCTCGGAGGCCTTGATCGGGGGTGCCTGGCGGGAGAACCGCGCCGGCGAGCGCTTTGCGCCCCAGCTGAGTGACCGGCAGGATCCCCCCGAGCTGGTGCTGGTGGCCAGCCGCAACCACCGCGATCAGCGGCTGGAGCAACTGGTGGGGGCCCTGGAGCTGGGCTCTTCCCTGGCGGTGGGCAGTGTGGGCTGCAAGGTGGCCACGATCCTGCGGGGGGACACCGATCTCTACATCTCCCTCTCGGGCCGCAGCGCCCCGAAGGACTGGGACATGGCGGCTCCGGAGGCGGTGCTGCGGGCGGCGGGAGGGGCCTTCAGCCATGCTGATGGCCGTCCCCTCACCTACAACACCGGCGACGTGCGCCAGGCCGGCTGTCTGATCGCCAGCCACGGACCGGCCCATGCGCTGCTCTGTGCCCGGGCGAGCGCGGCGATGGCCACGATCGATCCGGGCTTCGTGGTCTGATCGGATCCTCCCTCGGCGGGAAGGATCAGACGGTGATGGAGACCGGCGCTGGTTCCTGGACCACCCCGCGCAGGGTCAGATTGATGCGACCGCGGTTGTCGATCTCCCGCACCCGCACGGTGACCTGATCACCCACCTTCACCACATCTTCCACCTTCTCGACCCGGGCTTCGGAGAGCTGGGAGATGTGGATCATCCCCTCCTTGCCGGGAAGGATCTCCACGAAGGCGCCGATCGGGATGATACGGGTGACCGATCCGCTGAACTGCTCCCCTTCGCTGACGCGGCGGGTGAGACCCTCCACGATCCGCTGGGCCGCTTCGGCGGCGGCGCCGTCGTGGCTGGCGATCGTGACGATGCCGCCATCCTCGATGTCGATTTTGGTGTTGGTGCGTTCGGTGATGCCCTTGATCGTGCGGCCGCCGGGGCCGATCACGGTGCCGATCAGTT
>CAYGQY010000072.1:0-7306 GCA_964352195.1 uncultured bacterium | reverse complement strand
TGCCGGTGCTGCGCAACCGGCTGGTGCTGGGCAGCGTCACCGACATCGGCTCGACCCCGGCGGGCCAGCGCCAGGAGCACACCAGCCACACGATTGAGGCGAACAGGGTTCACATCAAGGTGGGCGACACCCGCCGCGGCTGGGTGGACAGCTACCAGCTGCTGCTGGAGCTCAGCAGCGACGAGCGCTTCTGCCAGCACGGCGCCGCGGGCGAGATCCAGGTGAGCGTGGACCTCTCCGATGTGCGCCCGGTGGGCGAAACCCTCAAGGGCTTCGGGGGGATGGCCAACCCGGTGAAGCTGAAGGACCTCTACGGCCGGGTGGCCCAGATCCTCAACCGCGCCAACGGCCGCCAGCTCACCTCGGTGGAGTGCTGCCTGCTGATCGATGAGGCCGCCGTGACCATCGTGGCCGGCAACATCCGCCGCAGCGCGGGCATGCGCCAGTTCGCCGCAGACGACATCGCCGCCTCCACCGCCAAAGACAACCTCTGGCAGCAGGACAGCGAGGGCAACTGGAGCATCGACCCCGAGCGCGATTCGCTGCGCATGGCCAACCACACCCGCGTGTTTCACAGCCGGCCCAGCCGGGCTGTGGTGCTGGAGGCCGTGACCAAACAGTTCCAGAGCGGCGAGGGGGCGATCCAGTTCGCCCCTGAGGCGATCGCCCGCTCCAATGCCGATCTGCTGCCCACGCCTGAGCTGCGCCAGGAGTTCATCGCCCTCTATTGCGAACAGGGCCGCGAGCAGGCCGGCGCCTGGCTGCTACAGCACCACCCCGGCATCGAAGCCGATGAGCTGGAGCACCGCCTCGGCCGCTACGGCCTCAACCCCTGCGGCGAGATCCTCGGCGCCGACTTCCACTGCAACCTGGCCGAAATCCACCTCAACCAGATCCACCCCACCGATTTCCAGGCCCAGGAGGACGCCTTCCGCGCCGGTGCCATCTCCGTGGCCTGCCTGCTCAACCACCGCTTCGAGGTGGAGCGCTACCGCCAGAGCCGCGCCTGGGATCCGATCGTGGGGGTGAGCTTCACGGGCCTGTTCGACTTCTTCGTGCATGCCTTCGGCACCCCCTGGCTGCGCTGGTGGGAAGCGGGCCGCCCCGACAGCGAGGAGGGCCGCACCTTCCGTGCCCAGGAGGCCGATTACCTGGCCCGCTGGAAGCGGATCGTGAATGAGGCGGTGTGGGAATACTGCGACCGCCACGGCCTGCGGCGGCCCAACCGCTGCACCACGGTGCAACCCGCCGGCACCAAGAGCCTCCTCACCGGCGCCTCCCCCGGCTGGCATCCGCCCAAGGCGCAACGCTTCATCCGCCGCATCACCTTCCGCAAGAACGATCCGGTGGCCCTGGCCTGCATGGACTACGGCTACACGATCGTGCCGAGCCAATCCGACAAGGACGAGAACGGCCGCCTGCTGGATGATCCCTTCGATCCACGCTGCACCGAATGGCTGGTGGAGATCCCCACCGAAGTGAGCTGGGCCAACATCCCCGGCGCCGATCTGGTGGAGATCAACAACTTCTCCGCCCTGGCCCAGTTCGACTTCTACATGCAGGTGCAGTCGCACTACACGGCCCACAACACCTCCGCCACGGTGGAGTTTCGCGAGCACGAGATCGAGCCCCTGGCCGCCGCGATCCATCGGGCGATCGATCGCGGCGAGGGTTACATCTCGGCGGCCCTGCTGGCCCGCTTCGATGCCAACGCCACCTTCCCCCGGCTGCCGTTCGAGCCGATCGATCAGGCCACTTACACCCGCCTGAGCGCGGAAGTGATCGCCCGCCGCCGCACCGACGACTTCTTCGAAGCCCTGCAGCGCTATGACCGTGGCGAACTGGTGGAGGCGGGGCCGGCCGGCTGCGATTCCGACAAGTGTCTGCTGCCCCTGGCGAAGCCGGCCCCATGAGGAGTCCAACCCTGGCGCTGGTGATCAGCGCCTTGATGCCCCTGGCCCTGCAGGCCGGGTCCGTCAGGGCCGGCAATGCACTCAATCCCGAGATCGAGCAGATGTGCCAGGGGCTGGCCGTGATCAACACGGAGATCGGCGCCACCGCCGCCCCCGGCACGCCGATGGGTGCCCGGATGCAGACGGAGCTGTCGCTGTCACCCGCCCAGTACGGCGCGCTCTGGTCGTTGATGAAGCTCACGCCCACCCCCACCTGCACCACCTTGTTCTGAGGGCGCGCACCGCCAGGGCGACCCGTGGGCGGATGCGAGGCCACCCCTTTCGCCTTGCAGCCTGACCTGCGAGCCCGAGAAGGATCACCGCTGGCCTGCCCTGGCCCTGCGGTTGCCGCCCCAACGGTTCAGGTCCCCGGTCCGGAGGAGTCGTTGAGCCGGCCGGCGGCCAGGGCTACGGATCCGGCCAAGACCGTGTTGGCGCCCCTGCTGTCGTTGGGCTGGAGCGTCCAACGTTCCCCAGGCTCTCCCCAGAGATCTGCTCACCATGATCGCCACGCCTGCGTCTTGGCGGTCCAGGCCATCGAGCCGATCGGAGCGCGCAGGGGCGAGATCGGCCAACCCTGCCCTTCACCAGAGCTGCTTCCCGGCGATGGGGTACGACGGCGGCACGGCCCCGCTTCCACCAGGTCGGCGCCATCGCCCTCGCTGGTTCGTTGAGCGACGAACACAGACAGGCTCTTCGTTGGACATGGACAGGCGCTTCGTTCCGCTGGCTCGACGACAGCCGTGTGGACCGGCTTGGTTCTCTCTGCGACGGGTCGCCCGACCTGAGCTCACCCTGGCCTTCCCGGACCCGGGCGACCCGTCCTCCTGGGATCACTCCATGGGGATGCGCCGGATGGGCTGGTTCATGCCAGGCTGCGCAGGGCTCCACGCCCTGGTCGCAACCCGCCTCCAGACTCGAGCCCGACATCCATCGTGATCTTCGACGGCAGCGAGGACCAGGCGAAACGGATCCTGGCCGCGATGGCCGAGGTGGCCCGAGCCGGTGGCCGCCCCCTCACCGCCATGGATCGAGGAGCCCTGACGTCGGCGGCCTTCCTGGTGTTCGGCATCAAGGAACCCCTCGAGGTCGACTCCCTCCCCGCCGTGTCACCGGTAGGTCTCGCCGATTCGCTGGGATCCAGGGGCTCCGAAGCGATCGTGCCGCTCGTGGTCATCGCCACCGTCGACGGCACGATCGCTCCCGCTGCGGCTGACCTGGTGGGGGAGTACGCCCGGGCCCTGGGAATTGACGAGCCCGCGGTGGGCGATCTGCACGAACTGGTCCGTGGGCAGCTCGCCGCAGCACGGGCCGACATGCTGCGCCGCAACCGGGCCAGCCTCACAGGCGACTGGGTCGAGGACGTCTCGACCTATGGCGCCTGGATCTTTCCCTACCGGGATTCGCCGGATCCGCAGCTGACGGCCCGGTAGGCGGCATTGGGCGACAAGCCGGTGGGGTCGTTCGGGCGGGCCTTCCACGACTTCTACCGCGACAACGGCTTCGGCTTCGCCGGCCAGGAAGCCTCCGCGGCCGAGTCCTTCACCACCCCCCACGACTCCGCCCACATCCTCTCCGGATATGGCACCTCCGTGCAGGGGGAGCTGCTGGTGAGCACCTTCACCGCAGGCATGCACGTGGTCGAGGGACTCGCCGGGCACATCCTGCCGGTGATCGTGAGCTGGCACCTGGGCGTGCCGCTCGTGGAGCCGGCCGGCAGCGCCACGGGCGCGCTCGATGCCCGCAAGTTCTGGGTGGCCTGGACCCGGGGCGACGCCACCACGGGTGACACGTTTGACGCCGACTGGGACTTCTGGCAGCAGGTTGATGCGCCGCTGGATGACCTCCGGTCGGCGATGGGGGTGCCGACCCTGGATCCGGCGGACGCCGCGGACGGCCGATCTCCGGAGGGGTACGAACCGACCGCATGAACCCGGCCGTTCAGCCCGGAGGCCCAGGCCCCGCCTCTGCACCAGCGGGGAGGCCCCTCAGTCCCCCGGTTGAAGCTCCCACCGCTTGCCCATAGCGTTGGGATCACATCCCGCATCTCCCCAGCCATGCCAACGGAGGCCCCGCCTGCCGCTGCCCCCGCGCCGGAGGAGATCAACGGTGTGCTGATGCAGGTCTTCCACTGGTATACCCCGGCCGATGCCGGGCACTGGCGGCGGCTGGCACAGCAGGCGGCCGCCCTCGCCCAGGCCGGTATCACGGCCCTGTGGCTCCCCCCGGCCGGCAAGGGCCTGGCCGGGGGCCAGGACGTGGGCTACGGCCTCTACGACCCCTACGACCTCGGCGAGTTTGACCAGAACGGCACGATTGCCACCAAGTACGGCACCCGGGCGGAGTATGCGGCGGCCGTGGCCGCCTGCCAGGCGGTGGGCCTCCAGGTGCTGGCCGATGCCGTGTTCAACCACCTGATGGGCGGCGACGCCGAGGAGGACGTGAACGCCACCCCGTTCGACCCCCAGAACCGGTTCCGGTCGATCGGGGCGGAGCGGCGGATCCGCGCCTGGACCCACTTCCACTATCCCGGGCGCGGCGGCACCCACTCCGCCATGGAGTGGCACTGGTGGCATTTCGATGCCGTGGATTTCAACAGCCTCGATCCCGGTACCCGGGCGGTGTGGCGCATCGAAGGCAAGGCCTTCGATGACAACGTGGATCTGGAGCGCGGCAACTACGACTACCTGATGGGCTGCGATCTTGACATCGACCATCCCGAGGTGCGCGACGCCCTCAAGCACTGGGGCACCTGGATGCTGGACACGGTGGGGGTGGATGGATTCCGCCTCGATGCCATCAAGCACATCAACGGCGGCTTCTTCCCGGACTGGATCGCACACCTGGAAGCCCATGCCGGCAAGGACATCTTCGTGGTGGGGGAGTACTGGACCAAGAGCCTCGCCACCCTCCGCTGGTACGCCTCCCACACGGAAGGCCGGATTCATCTGTTCGATGCCCCCCTGCACCACAACTTCCATCTGGCCAGCCGACTGGGCTCGGGATACGATCTGCGCCGCCTGCTGGACGGCACCCTGATGCGCCACCTGCCCCACCTGGCGGTGACGCTGGTGGAGAACCACGACACCCAGCCCCTGCAAGCGCTCGAATCGGTGGTGGAGCCGTGGTTCAAACCGCTGGCCTATGCCTTCATCCTGCTGCGCCGGGAGGGGTATCCCTGCCTGTTCCTGCCCGACTACGAAGGGGCCCACTATCGGGACCGCGGCCAGGATGGCCAGCACCACGACGTGTGGCTGCCAAGCCACCGCTGGATCCTCGATCGCCTGCTGGGGGCCCGCCGGGATCACGCCTACGGCGAGCAGCTCGACTACCTCGACCATCCCAACTGCATCGGCTGGACCCGGCTCGGCAGTGCCACCCACCCACGCGCCTTGGCCGTGCTGATGAGCAACGGCAGCGACGGCTGGAAGTGGATGGCCACCGGCCGCCCCCATGCCTCCTTCCTCGACGTCACCGACCACCGGCGCGAGCGGATCCGCACCAATGCGCACGGCTGGGCGGAGTTCCGCTGTCCGCCGGGGTCCCTGTCGGTGTGGGTGGAAACAATCTCCTGACCGGCGGCTGGCGGAGGAAACGCGGTGTCGCCGGGCCAGCCGGGTAAGCTCCGGCCCGGGCCAGCAGAAACGAGGGCAGGATTGATGATTCACCGGTCAGCGATGCGTCCCTGGTGGTCACTCCTGGGGACGGTCCCCCTGATCCTCGGTCTCGCTCCGTCCTGGGCGGCTCCATTCCCTCCGGGTGACTACGCCGTCACGCTGAGTCCCCAGGATCTTCCGGTCGCGTTGACCAATCGGACCGGCTCCCTGCGGGGGCTGTGGCTGATCAGCTTCCGCCCAGACGGACAGTTCACGGTGACCCGTAACGGAGCAGCCATGGTGGCAGGAGAGTATGCGGCTGAGGGTGACATCGTCAGGATCGGCGATGAAACGGGATTGGCGGCCTGCACGCCGCAAGGACATGGCGCTGGCGTCTACACCTGGTCCACGGATGGAGAGGGCCTGATCTTCACAGCCGTGGAGGATTCCTGCACGGGACGACGGGCCGTCCAGACGAGTCGCCCCTGGGAAGCGGTGAGCCCCTGAGGCCTGCACGGGACTAGGGTGCCGGGCGTGGGCACCCGGAAGACCACGGTTGCTCCCGGACACTGAACCCTGTTACAGCATCAGAACGGGGCTGTTCAGGATCTGCCAAGCCTGCTTCATTGAGCGAACTGGAAACAGATCGAGAGCACTTGGATCCACGGAAATTGCATGCCGATGCGTCGACAAATCAATAGCTACTCGGTCATCGTCTTCGCGGGGGGACGCAGCGGTGAACCTATGCGGCCGTAAGAACAATCATCACCATGGAAGAATTACCCCAGATCGTTGATTCCATGGTGAAGGCTGATCCCGAATGCTTTTACTACTATCATGATATCGAAGAAATTTCCCGCCAGTACTACATCACCCCAATCGGCTAGATGAGCAGCAACACTCCGGGCACCCGTTGCGAGACCGGGTGGGTGGTGGCCCTCGTGCTGCTGCTGGCTGGATTCGCGGGCCGGGGCGCCTGGCGGGCCTATTCGTTCTGGAAGGACGAACTGTTCACTGCCACCGCCGTGGGGCAACCCTGGGGGGAGATGCTCTCCGGCTGGGTGCTGCCCGACACGGCCCCGCCCCTGTATCCCGTGCTCCTGAAGCTCTGGCGGCTGGGCAGCGGTGGCGGGGAGGTGGGCCTGCGCGCCTTCAGCCTGCTGCTGGCCCTGCTGACCCTGGGGGCGGCGGCGTGGTTCGTGGGCGGCGGCGGCCGGGCCCGCAGCCTGCTGGTGATCGGCTTCCTGGGCACCAGTCCGTTGCTGGTGGTCCACGCCCAGGAGGTGCGCAATTACGCCCTCACCCTGCTGCTGGCCACGCTGCTCACCGGGGCCAGCCTGCGGCTCCGGCAGGGGCTCGGGCCGGAGCCCGCCGGAGCCCCCGGCCGCGGCCCCGTCCGCCTGGAGGCGCTCTACGACGCCTCGGCCCTGCTGCTGTCCCTCAGCCACTATTTCGGGCTGCTGTTCGCCCTGACGCTCACGGTCCTCGATGCCACGGCCGGGCCCCGGCAGCTCCAGCGGCGACGCTCGATCACCCTGCTGGGGGTGATGCTGGTCTGGCCGGCGCTTCACTTTCTCCTGCTGGGCTCGGCCAGCGGCAGCCTCGAGAAGGTGAAGTGGATCCGGGTCGCTCCGGTGATCGGCACCCTGCAGGAGTTCCTGGCCGGGCTGTTCCCGGTTCTTGGGATCCAGGCGGCCCTGGCGGTGGGGGTGGGGGCAGGGGTGGCCGTGCTCCGGCGTCCGGGCGGAAGGGCCCGGC
>CAYGQY010000071.1:0-7349 GCA_964352195.1 uncultured bacterium | reverse complement strand
GAGCGGGGTCGGTCATCGGAGCGCCGGCGGAGGCGAGGGCTGAGCGGCACTCTGGCAGTTCCGGGCTTGGTCGCTCCGGCGACGCCGGCCGGAAGCCGCAGCCGGGTCTCGTTACCATCGGGGTCCAGGATGGCCGCCCGTGAAGCGTCGCCTCACCATTCATTTCCCGCGGGAGGCGGTGCACCAGCCGATCACCTATCGGCTTGCCGTCGATTTCGACATCGCCGCCAAGATCCTGCGGGCCCAGATCGCTCCCAACCAGAGCGGCACGATGGTGGTGGAGCTCTCCGGGGACATCGACGAACTCGATGCGGCGGAGCAATGGCTCGAAGGCATGGGCCTCGGCCTCGATCGCGCCCCAGGTGAGATCCGGATCGACCCCCTCCGCTGTGTCGACTGCGGCATCTGCGTCAGCGTCTGTCCCAGCGGGGCCCTCCAGAGCCGGGCGCCAGACTGGAGGCTGCACTTCGACACCCAGCGCTGTCTGGTCTGCGAGCAATGCATCCCCAGTTGTCCGCTCGAGGCGATCGACCTGGTCCTGGAGGCCCGATGAGCGGCCTGGTCCTGGCGATCCTTCGCTTCACCCTGCTGCCGCTGCGGGCGCCCTGGCTTCTCTTCCTCTGGGTGGTCAGCGTCTACCTCGGCATGCACTGGGTGGTGCAGGCCCCTGCCCTGATCTCCAGCTGGCCTGTCCCGTCCCTCGATCATGCCTACCAGCTCTACTGGTCGATCGAATTCCTGCAGGCTCTGCTGGTGGTGGTGGTGGCCTCGATGCCGGATCTGCTGCTGCGTCAGCTATCTCTGCTCATGGCCGTGAGCCGGGTGATCACGTTGATCATCACCCTGCTGCTGGTGACGATCATCGGTCTCTATCTGCTGCATCTGCGCATTCTGGCCGATGCGGTGATTCTGGCTTCGGGGGTGTTGCTGGCCCGGCTGGACCTCGTGCGCATCCGGGTCGTCCCGCCGCCCCTGGTCACCGCCCTGGCCCTGAGCGCGTACGTGCTGCTGGGGATCTGGCTGGGGCGCTGGCTCCAGGTGGAGGGGGTCTGGCGGCCCGGCCCGTTCTGAGCCCACAGGCCGGGTGACGCCCGGTCCGGCCCCTGCCCATCAAGCCCAGCGGCTCCCGCCTCAGCAGTCCCCCTGGGGTGGTTGCTGATAGCTCCAGAGGTTCCCCAGCACCTTCTTCACGTAGAGACGGGTTTCCGGATAGGGGATCGCCTCGACCCAGAGTTCCGGGGTCGGTCCCAGCCGGGGGTCGATCCAGCCCGCGACGGCGCCCGGCCCGGCGTTGTAGCTGGCCACCGCCGCGAAGGGATTGCCCCGCCACAGGTCCAGCATCTGCCGCAGATAGCGGGCCCCCAGCGGTGCATTGCGCTCGGGCTGCCGCAGTTCCTCGGCGGTGACGGGGGCGCCGGCCAGCTCGGAGGCGGTCGAGGGCAGCAGCTGCAGCAGACCGATGGCCCCGGCCCCTGAACCAACGGAGGGCGTGAAGCGGGATTCCTGCTTGGCCACCGCCAGCAGCAGGCTGGGATCGAGCCCGGCGGCCGCGGCCGCGGCCGCGAACACCGCGCCGTGGCGGTGGGGATGGAGTGCCCGCTCCAGGGGCAGGGTGGCGCGGCAGCTCCCGCCGAGCCAGCGGAGGCTGGCCAGTTCCAGCTGCCCCAGGCCGGTCCAGTCGTCGCCGACACCCTGGCGCAGGCGCCCCTCCACCACCAGCCGATCCGGCTGTGTCGTGGTGACTGCGGGGCGCTCCTGCCGCCACTGTTCCCAGGCCTCGAGGGGCAGGCCGAGGCGCCAGAGACGGTCGAGGTCCGCGTCGCCGCTGGCCAGGGGCTGCCAGGCCGGGACCGGTGGCGCCGCCGGTGCGCCTGGCGCCGCGGTCGTGGCCGAGGGGGGCCTGTCACCGGCGCCGCCGGCGCGCAGCCGGAGGTTCGCCCCTGGCTGGCCCAGCCGCCAGCGGGCCCGCCAGGCGTAATAGCCCCAGGGATGGCGGGCCAGGAGCCGCTCCCAGCTCTGCCGGGCGGCGCCCGACTCGCCCCGGGCCTCGCGGGCGAACCCCAGCCAGAACAACTGGCGCGCGGCCAGGGGGGCGGGCAGGCGCTCCGGCGGCAGGGCCGCCAGCAGGGTGGCGGCGGCGGCCCACTCGCCCTCCAGCAGCCGCTGCCGCGCCAGCTCCCACTGGAGCTCCCAGCTGGCCGGATCCAGGGGCCAGCGGCCTAGCACCGACCGCCAGCCGTCGCCGCCGTTCTGCCGGGCCAGACGGGCCTGGACCGGTGCCGTGTCGACCAGGGTCGACGGCAGCTGGGCCAGCAGGGCGGGAGCGTCGGTCTGATGGCTGAGCGCCCGCACGGCATCCTGGGCTTCCGGGCTCCGGGGCCAGCGCTGGGCCAGGTCCAGCAGCCGCCGTTCCCCTTGCCGCTGCTGTTCCCCGGTCCCCCTCAGCTGGGCGTCGCCGATGGCGAGCTCGGTGGCGGCATCGGTGGCGGCATCGGCAGTGGCCGGCCCCAGGCAGAGCGCCGCCCCCGCACCGTCGCCGAGGCGGGCCAGGCCGCTGGCCAGCTGGGCCCGCTCCGCGGTGCCCAGGGTCGCTCTCCCCCGCTGGCAGGCCTGCCTCAGCAGGGGCTCCGCCCCGGGCCAGCGCGGACCCCAGCGGGCCAGGTGCAGGGCGCCTGTCAGCCGCTCCCGCTCGGCCGGACCCTGCTCCACCGCTGCGGCCAGAGCGGCGGGATGGGCCGGGAACCGGCGCAGCAGGGCCAGCCGCAGCGGAGGCTCCTCGCGGCCGAGGGCGTAGAGCGCATCGGCGCTGGGGGGTGCGTCGGGGAAGCGTCGCTCGAGCTGCCGCCAGAGGTCACGGGCCTGGTCATTCCGACCCAGGGTCTCGGCGGCCAGGGCGTCCCGCTTGAGGGCCACCGGGGCCAGGGGGGCCGTCCCCCAGCCCTGGGCCCGCAGCAGCTGTCGCTGACGGACGGGAACGCCGCCGGCGCCGGCCAGCAGCAGCAGGGCCGCCTCGCGCCGCCGCTCCGGGGCCGGATCCCAGCGGCGGGTCCGCTCCAGCACCGCCGCAGGGGTGTCCGGGGAGGGCAGGGGACGGTGGTGCAGCAGCTGCCGGCCGACCAGCAGCAGGGCGGCGCTGCCCAGCACCGTCAGGGCGAGGGTGAGCGGGCCGCGAAGCGCGGTGGAGGGCTGCTGGGGCAAAGGTGGTCGCCGCTGAAGCTTTGGCATTCTGGGGGTCCCCTCCGATGGCCATGCGCCTGCGGCCCTCCCTGCCTCCCTGGCTCAGCACGCTGCCCGGTGCCCCCCAGCGCCGCCGAGCCCTGCTCCTGGTGGCCCTGGCCCTGGCGGCGCTGCTGCTCCGGCCGCTCTGGCCGCTGGCGGCTCTTCCGGGCTGGGTGGTGGGCAGCCTGCTGATCTGGGCGGTGCTGGAGTTGGTGCGCTGGGCCTGGTGGCCGCGCCGCTGGCGCTGAGCGACGGCGACGCAACGGCGAAGCGGAGCCTGGAACCGTCCGCGTAGCCTGCCAGCCATCGTCGTCAGCCCCCGATGCCTCAGTCGGCCGACTTCCCCGTCGGTGTTCCCCTCGGGAGTGCCGTGGCCGGCTTCGGCACCGACGGCATCCGGGGCCGGGCCGGCACCGTGCTCACGCCGATCCTGGCCCTGCAGCTGGGCTACTGGTGCGGTCGGGTGCTGCCGGTCGCGGGGCCGGTGCTGATCGGTTCGGACTCCCGCAGCAGCGGACCGATGGTGGTGGCGGCCCTCACCGCCGGGCTCACCGCCGCCGGCCGCGAGGTCTGGAGCCTGGGCCTGTGTCCCACCCCCGCCGTGCCCGGCACGATCCGCCGGCTTGGCGCCTCCGGCGGTCTGATGGTTTCCGCCAGCCATAACCCCCCCGAGGACAACGGCATCAAGGTGTTCGGCGCCTCCGGCGCCAAGATCGATCGCCGCCAGCAGGGGGCGATCGAAGCCGGTCTGCGCGGCGACTCCGTGGCTCGGCCCGCCGAGGCTTCGCCAGCCCGGCCGGCCGCCGGCGGTGGCTGGGGACCGGCCCGGGAGCGCAGCGATCTCCTGGCCGACTACAGCGCGGCCCTGCTGACGAGCGTGGCGGGGCGTCGCCTCGATGGCTGTCGGATCGTGCTGGATCTCTGCTGGGGGTCCGCCACGGCCTGCGGCGCCGAGGTGTTCCGCTCCCTCGGCGCCGAGCTCACGGTCCTGCATGGGGAGCCCGATGGGGCCCGCATCAACGTGGGCTGTGGGAGCACCCAGCTCGAACCCCTGCGCCGGGCCGTGCTTGCCACCGGCGCCGCGATGGGCTTCGCCTTTGACGGCGATGCCGACCGGATGCTCGCGGTGGATGGCCGCGGCCGGGTCGTCGATGGGGATCAGATTCTGTACCTCTGGGGGGGAGCCCTGCTGGCGGCGGGGGACCTGCCCCAGCGTCGGCTGGTGGCCACCGTGATGTCGAACCTGGGCTTCGAGCGCGCCTGGCAGGCCCGTGGGGGCGTGCTGGAGCGCACTCCCGTCGGCGACCAGCATGTGCATGCGGCGATGGAGGCCAGCGGCGCGGCGTTGGGCGGGGAACAGTCGGGCCACATCCTCTCGGCCCGCCACGGCATGAGCGGCGATGGCCTGCTCAGCGCCCTGCAGGTGGCCACCTTGATCCACGACGGGGGCGGGAGTCTGGCGGAGTGGCTGGACACGAGCTTCCAGCCCTATCCCCAGGCCCTGATCAACGTGACCGTGCCCGATCGGGAGCGGCGACAGGAGTGGCAGCAGTGCGAACCCCTGCGCCGGGCGGTCGATCAGGCGGAGGCGGCCATGGCGGGCATGGGCCGTGTGCTGGTCCGCGCCAGCGGCACCGAGCCGCTGCTGCGAGTGATGGTGGAAGCCTCCGAGCAGAGCGCTGTCGACCACTGGTCGTCCCACCTGGCGGTTCTGGCCGCCGCCCAGCTCAATCGGAGCTGAACTGGCTGGCGGCCAGCTGGGCGGCCAGCTCCAGGGCCCCCTGACAGGCGTCGCTGCGGGGAGGCCGGGGCCGCGCTCCCGGCAGGGCAGCCAGCAGGGCGCGGCGGTAGGCCGCGGCGAACTGGCCGAGGTGGGTCAGGGCGCCGCCCAGGCCGCAGACCACGGGCCGCTCGAGCTCCAGGGCCTTCGCCACCCCCCGCGCCAGCTCGGCCAGGCCGCGGGCGGAGCGGTCCAGCACGGCCCGGGCTTCGGCGTCGCCGGCCGCGGCACAGGCCTCCACCACGGGCGCGAGCCGGGCGAAGTCCGCGGCCCCGAACCCCGGCGCCACCACCAGCGCCTTGATCTGCTGTGGACTGATCGGCCCGGGATTGATGCCCTCCTCCCCTGGCGCCGCCCGGCCGAGGGCCTGCCAAAGGGCCTCGCGAAGGGTGCCGTCGGGACGGCGGCCGTCGGCCATCTCCAGCGAGAGCACCAGGGCGTCCCGCCCGATGTCGCAGGCTGAACCGGCCCGGTCCAGTTGCCAGCCCCAGCCGCCGCACCGGTGCTCTCGGCCCCGTCCGTCATGGCCGGCGGCGATGCAGCCGGTGCCGCTGATCACCACGATGCCGGCGCGGTCCGCCAGGGCCCCCCACAGGGCCGTGCGCTCATCCCCACCCACCCACACCCGCCGGGCCGGCATGCCCAGGGCCCGGGCGGCCAGGGCCCGTCCCTGGGGTTGCCCGCCGGTTCCGGATTCGATGCCACTGGCCCCCACGGCAACCGCCAGCAGGGTGTCTGGACCGCCGGGCTCCGCGCCCCTGTCGCGGGCCGCCGCCAGGCTCCTGGTCAGGGCCTCGCCGAAGCGGTCCTCACCGCCGGGCGCCGCCAGGTGACTGACTCCCGGCCCGGTTCCCTCGGCCACGAGCTGGAGTCGGCCGTCCGCCAGGGGCCGGGCCAGCCGGCAGGTGGTGTGGGTCTGGCCGGCGTCGAAGCCCGCCAGCAAGCGGCCCTCCGGGGGGCGGCCGTCCAGGGGGATGGGGGCCTCAGCCATCCGTCGGGTGCGAGGGTGCCCCGGTCCCGTCCGGTGCCTCGAGCACCGAAAGCGTGGCCAGGCAGAACCAGCCGGTGAGCTGCACCTCCGGGCGGAAAAAGATGGTGTCGGTGAGGCCCTGGACGGCGAGTCCGGCGATGGCGGCCACCGCCCCCAGGGCGGGGAGCACCTGGGGATGGTCCCGACGCAGCTGGCCCAGCCCCAGGCGCAGGCTGCTCCAGAGCAGGCCCAGGGCTGCCAGCAGGGCGGGAGCGCCACCCTCCACCGCCAGCTCCAGCGGGATCGAATAGGCGCTCAGGGCGTTGAACTTTGGCTGCTGATAGAGGGGATAGATGAGATTGAAGGCATCGTTACCGGGGCCGATGCCGATCCAGGGTCGGTCCTGGACCATCTGCAGGGCCGCCAGCCAGACGTTGATGCGGAAATTGTTGGAGCTGTCCTCCCGGCCGGCCACCAGGCTCAGCAGCCGCACCCGCAGCGGCTCCACCTGGGTGATGACCACGGCCAGCAGCAGCCCCGCCGCCGCCAGCAGCAGCAGGGGAAAGAGCCGGCGCCAGAGGGCCGGCCAGTGGCGGGTCCGGCGCAGCACGAGCAGCAGGGCGAGGCTGCCGTAGGCCGCCACCAGACCAAGCCAGCCCCCACGGCTGTAGGTGAGACCCAGGGCCACGCTCCCGAGCAGCAGGGCGGTGAGGGCGTAGAGCCGGGCAGCGGGGCGGCGCCAGCGCATCAGGGCGACCGCGGCGAGGGGCAGGATCGGCAGCAGATAGCCGGCCAGCAGGTTGGGGTTCCCCAGGGTGCTGTAGATCCGCACCGTCCCCCGGGCCACCGAGTTGGGGTCCGACCAGCGGGCCAGGGCGTCGGTGTCGCCGTAGAGCTGCCTGATCCCGATCACCGTGGTGAGCAGCTGGCCGCCCAGCAGGGCGGCCACGATGCGGTCCCACCAGGGCGGGCTGGTGGCCAGCAGCTGGCGCATCAGGGCGTAGACCCCCAAATAGCTGAGCAGTTTGAGCAGGCCCTTGGCCGCGGCCGCTGGCACGGGAGAGAAGCCGGTGGCGACGACCATCACGGCCAGCAGCAGCAGCAGCCAGCCGCTGATGGAGCCGATCCGGCCCGCCGGGGTGCTCAGGGCCCAGATCAGCCAGAGCAACCCACAGGCGGCGATCAGCAGGCTGAGCCCGGCCCGGGTGACCAGTGGGAGGCCGGCCATCAGGGCGCAGAGCACGAGTCCGGCGACCGTGCTGAGGTGGCTGGCCAGCGGACCGGAGGGCTTCCGGCCCAGCTGACCCTGCCAGCGCAGCAGGAGGGGCACCCCGGCAGGGGGGTCCGCGGGGCTCAGGCTGGCCTCGGGGGCAAGGGAGT
>CAYGQY010000070.1:0-7430 GCA_964352195.1 uncultured bacterium | reverse complement strand
GGCTGGGGGCGGGGGGCATGCCGCCAGCGCTCGACGCTCACCCGCCCGCCGAAGCCGGCCACGGGCGCGGCACACTTGCTCAACTCCAACCGCTGGGGCACCGGCCCGTAGAGGCTTTCCAGCAGGTCCATCGCCCGTTCGGCGTAGTGCTCCAGGGTGAGGCAGCGCATCGAGCGGCTCTGGTCCTGCAGCGCCTCGATGCCGGCGGCATAGTCGAGGCTGAGGGCCAGCGCGTCGGCGCGGCCGGCCGGAGCCAGGTCGTGCCAGAGCGTGAAGGAGAGATCGAACCACTGGCCCAGCTCCCGCTCTCGCTCCAACACCCCCACGTGGGCCCAGAGCCGCAGGCCGCGCACGTGGATCGCGTCGGCCGTGGCCGGACTCTCCCCGCCGGCCCCGCTCAAAGCGCCAGGCTCCGGTGGTTGAAGCGACGGGTGCCCGCGGCGTAGTCGGCGGCGATGTGGCCGGCGCCGCGGAGGTGGTAGCGGTAGGTGACCAGGCCCTCGAGCCCCACCGGACCCCGGGGCGGCAGGGTCTGGGTACTGATCCCCACCTCGGCGCCGAAGCCGTAGCGGAAGCCATCGGCAAAGCGGGTCGAGCAGTTGTGGAAGACCCCGGCGCTGTCGACCGCCGCCAGAAACCGCTCGGCCGCCGCGGTGTCGCTGGTGCAGATGGCGTCGGTGTGGCGGGAGCCGTGGCGGGCGATGTGCTCCAGGCCCTCCTCCAGGTCCCCCACCACCTTCACCGACAGGATCAGGTCGGAGTACTCGGTGTCCCAGTCGGCATCGCTGGCGGGGAGGGCCACGCCCAGGGCGCAGGCCTCCGGATCACCACGCAGCTCGACGCCCACCGCCGCGAAGGCGGGGAGGGCTTTCCGGAGGAAAGGGGCGGCGATCGCGCGGTGCAGCAACAGGGTCTCGATGGCGTTGCAGGCGGCCGGATACTGGACCTTGCTGTCGATCGCCACCCGCAGGGCCTGCTCCAGGTCCACCTCCCGGTCCACCAGCAGATGGCAGACCCCATCGGCATGGCCGAGCACGGGGATGCGGGTGTGGTCCTGAATGAAGCGCACCAGAGCCTTGGAGCCACGGGGGATGATCAGATCCACCAGGCCGTCGAGCCGCAGCAGGGCCAGACTCTCCTCCCGGCTGGTGAGCAGGGTGAGGCAGCCCGGATCCACGGCGCTGGCGGCCAGGCCCCGCTCCAGGGCCGCCAGAATCGCGGCGCAGCTGGCACGGGCCTCGCGGCCACCCTTGAGAATGGCGCCGTTGCCGGAGCGGATCGCCAGGGCGGCGATCTGCATCACGGCGTCGGGGCGGGCTTCGAAGATCACGCCCACCACCCCCAGGGGCACGCTCAGCCGCTCCAGCACCAGTCCGGCATCGAGCTCGGTGTGGAGCTGGCGCCGACCGATCGGATCCGGCAGGGCCGCCACCTGCCGCACGCCCTCGATGGCGGCCGCCAGCTTGGCGTCGTCGAGCTTCAGGCGGGCCACCAGGGACGGGGCCAGCTGATCGGCGGCGGCGGCCTCCAGATCGACCCGGTTGGCGGCCAGGATGGCCCCGGCGGCGGCGGCCAGGGCATCAGCCATCGACCGCAGCGCGCCCTGGCGCTCCAGGTCGCTGCACCGACCGAGCGCCATGGCCGAGCGGCGCAGGGCGGCGGCCCGCCGCAGCAGGTCCGGAGAGGGTTCCGGAACGGGGCCGGCGAACGGACCGGGCTCAACGACCGGTGCAGCCGCGTGGGGGGTGGTCCTGGGGGTGGCGTTGGCGTTCATTCCCCCATCATTTCAGCCGGCTCGGGCAGCCGCTCCAGGGCCATCCGCACGGCCCCCAGCCGGCCGGCCCCATTGCCGAGGGCGCAGGGTCGGATGGCCAGTCCCTCGCGGCTCACCGGCAGCACCCGTTGCTCCACCTCCCGCCACACCGCCGGCAGGAAATGGCGGCTCGCGGCACTGATCCCCCCGCCGATCAGCACCAGCTCGGGGGTGAACACGTAGAGCAGCGAACTGAGGCCGATGCCGAGCCCCTGGCCGTAGCGCTCCCAGATCGCCAGGGCGGCGGGGTCGCCGCCGTCGGCGCGGCGGCAGAGCTCGGCCGGATCGAGCGGGCTGAGCCGGCCCAGGCCGGCGATGCTGCAGAACTGCTCCAGGGAGCCCCGGTTGCCGCTGCGGCAGGGGGGACCCCCGGGGTCGACACCGATCAGCCCCGGTTCGGCGGCGGCCCCGGTCCGGCCGGTGAACAGCCGGCCACCCAGCAGCACCCCGCCGCCCACACCGGTGCCCAGGGTCAGCAGCAGCACATCGTCGTGGCCCCGGGCCGCACCCGCCCAGGCCTCCCCCAGCAGGGCGCAGTTGGCGTCGTTGCCCAGCACCACCCTCCGGTGGAGCTGGGGCTCCAGCCAGGCCGCCAACGGCACGTCCTGCCAGAGCGGCAGGTTGATCGAGATCCGCGCCACCCGTCCGGCCGCGTCCACCGGGCCGGGCAGGCCGATGCCGACCCGGGCGGCGCGGCGCTGGGGATCGACGGCCTCGATCGCCTCCAGCACGGCCATCGACACCGCGCCGGGAACGGCCGGCTGGGGCGTGGGGGATTCCAGCTCCGCCAGGCACTGACCGTCGGGGAGGAAGCGGCCCACCTTGATCGCCGTGCCGCCCAGGTCGAGCCCGATCAGTTCGGCGGCGTGGGGGGAGCGCATGGCGGACGATCAGAAGCGGAAGAAGACCTGCAGCTGGGTCTGCCAGCGTCCTTCGGTGTCGAAGGAACCCTGCAGGCCGAGGGTCTCGCTGGCCTGGTAGCGCAGGGTGAGCTGGGGGGGGATGTCGCTGCGGTTGGGGGCCGCCAGCACCGAGAAGTTGAACCGCTCGGTGATGTCCAGACCGATCTCTGAGCCGAGCACCAGCTGGGGTGGGATGCGGCGGGTGATGGTCTCGCTGGAGCCGCTCACCGTGGGGGAGAAGAAGGTGGGATAGAGGGCGAAGCTGACCCGCTGCCCGAAGGCATCGCTGAGGGTGCTCAGCAGCGGTGAGAGCAGCGACTGGCCGAACACGGTGGCCAGGGCGGTGGTGGCGTTGCCGCCGCTGAGGCCGGCCAGGCTGTTGCCCCCGATCAGCGCCACCAGGCGGTCCTGGGGGAGCGGAGGGGTGCTGGTGATCCGGATCGATTCGGCGATCCGGTCGGCGGGTCCGCTCACCGTCACCACCACCTTGATCAGGTTGAGCTGGTCGAGCGGGGTGTAGCCGCCGCGCAGATCGAACTCGTCGACGGGCCCCGCCCGCAGGCCGGTGCCGAGGCTGTCGGAGACCCGGGTGCGCAGGGCGATGTCCACGTAGGGCACCAGGCCCAGGGAGGGCGTGAACACCGCCACGTTGGGGGCATCGGGGTCGAGGGTGAAGGTGGTGGTGAACAGGCTGAGCCGTCCGCTCAGCAGCCGGACCACGCCGCTGGCCCGCAGGGACGGATCGATCGGTCCGTTGAGGGTGAGGGCCCCGCCGGTGCGGAAGTTCGCCACCGCGGGCACCACCACCTGCAGGTCGGGGCCGAGGCTGAGGCGCAGGTCCTGCAGGCGCAGATAGGCGAAATTCGGGACCCCCTGGCGCAGGGCGACGCCAGCGGAACTCTCCACCCCAGGGCCCAGCAGCACCAGGGGCTGCTGGAAGTTCCACGACTCCTCGGCAAGCTGCCGCACCTGCACAGGCCTGGGGGCCCCGTTGGCGTCAGCCACGGCCAGGGAACCGGGCTGGCCGTTGATGGTCCCCTTGCTGATCCGCAGCTGGCCGGTGAGAACGGGCCGCAGCAGGCTGCCCTGCAGCTCCAGGGTGCCGTCGGCGAGGGCGTTGAGGCGGGGCACGGTGATGCGGGCCTGGCTCACCTCCAGGCTCAGGGCGCGGCTCTGGGGTGTGGGCTGGAAGAGGCCCAGCCCGCCGGATGCGTTGAGCCGTCCCGTCTCGCCCATGCGGGCCGTGAACTCCTGCACGAGGAGTTCCTGGAAATCGAACAGGATCGTGGCGTTGAGCTGACGCACCTGCTGGCCGGCCAGCAGCAGCTCGCCGTCGCGGAAGCGCAGGAACCCATTGGCCACGGGGCTGCGCAGGCTGCCCCGGATCAGCAGTTCCAGGTCGGCGCTGCCCTGGCGCCACTCCAGTCCCCTGGGCACGAGGGCGGTGACGAATTTCAGGCCGTCGCCGCGGCTGGACAGACGCAGTTTCAGGCCATCCCGGGTGGGGTCGAGCGGGATCTCGCCACTGAGGTCGACGCTGCCGCTGGCGCCGCCGCTGCGCAGGGAGGCCTCCAGGGCCAGGAGGTCCCCCTCCAGGCGAACCTGGGCCTGCTCCATCGTGAGCGGGGTGCCGTTGAGGCTGGCCTGGCGCAGGCTGAGGCTGGTTTCGAAGGCGGGAGCGGAACCGCTCCGTCCTCCCCGGGGCCGCCCCCCCGCTCCTGAGGGTCCCAGCTGGTACCGGCCGGCGAGGTCGAGCCCCCCCCGCAGACCGTTCGGCACCGGTGTGAGCAGGGCCAGCAGGGCCAGCGGCAGGTTCTCCAGGCTGAAACGGCCGCGACCGCCGCTCAGGGGACCGTCCAGACGGACGATGAACGGATCGAGCCGCAGGGCTTCGTCCTGGTCCTCCCCCCGCAGCCAGAGGTGCCCCTTGGCGGCCAGGTTCGCCTGCAGGGCCGCGAGCGAGGCACCGCGCAGGGTGAGGTCGAGATCGATCCGGCCGCGCAGATCCTCAAGGCGGGCCCCCGGCGTCGCCGCGGCGGCGACCCGGAACTGGTTCACCCGCTCATGGGCGGCGCGCAGGGCCTCCAGCTGCGCGTCCACCGTGCGGCCGAGGGTGTCGATCATGAGCGTGCCCAGATCGCTGGCCCGTCCCCGGGGCAGCGCGGGGGAGCCACGCCACTGGCCGGTCGCCTCCGCCAGCTGGCGGAACAGCTCCAGCGGCAGATCCCGGCCCTCCAGCTGACTGGTGAGGGCGCCGCCGCGGCGGCCCGAAGCGGTGACCTGAACCGTCCCCCCCTGGAGCGGCCGCAGGGATCCCTCGAGCTGGAACCCCCCTCCGGCAAAGCGGCCGCTGGCGACCAGCCCCTGCCCGCGCACCCCCAGCAGCACCGGGCGCTCGATCTCCACCGACCCCTGCATCGCCAGGGGTTGCAGGTCGAGCCAGCCCCGGCCGCTGAGGTCGCCCTGCAGGGCCCGGTAGCGCGCCGGAGCCCCGAGGGCCAGCCCCAGGCCATCGAGGGGAAAGCCCCGGGCCCGCCACTGATAGCGCCGGGCGGTGCCCTCGAAGGCCAGCGTGCCCTCCCGGCGCCGCAGGCTCAACTGGCGCGGCAGCCAGGCGGCATCGAGCCGGGCCTCCAGGCTGCCGGGGGGGGCCGGGGAGCGGGAGGTCATGCGCAGCTCACGGCCACCGGCCGCGCCGGGCCCCAGGCGGCCCGTCCAGGTTTCCGTGAGCTGGATCGGGCCGCTGCCCGGGTTGCTCAGCGTCAGGGCCAGGTCGGGGCGCAGGCCCCCCAGCGGGCCGCTCAGGCGACCGCTGGCGGCGAGATCCCCCCGCAGGGTCACCCCCAGCAGGGGGCCGATCCGCCCCAGGCCATAGGGCTGGAGTCGAAAGCTGAGGCCCAGGTCACCCGCCACCAGGCCCCGGCGGGCCTGCCAGCGCAGGGGGAGGCTGCCGCTGGCCTCCAGCTCCGGCGTCCGAAGCGACTCCAGCCGCAGGGTGGCATCACTCCAGCGCAGCCGCGCCGTGGCCGCCCCCAGCACCGGTGTGCCCTCCAGGGAGATCCCCGCCGGCGCCGCCAGCCGCAGGTCGAGGCGTCCCAGCGGTCCGGTGGCGCCCGGGGCGGCCCGGCCCGTGGCGGCCAGCTCCAGCAGCGGTCGGTTCCCCCGCCGGAGGGAGAGGGACAGGTCGGGAGCCAGCAGGGTGCCGCCGGAGCTCAGGCGGCCCAGCAGGGGATCCCCGCGGCCGAGCAGGGCGCTGGCCACACCGCCGGAGGCGGTCCAGAGGGAGGGATCGAGCCGAAGGCTGTCGCTGCGGACCTGAAGGCGGGGCCAGAGGGCGCCCCGGGCGACCAGCTCGGAGCGACCCGTGCGCAGCCGCAGGCGGTTCAGCCCCACGGTCAGGTCCCGGCGCCAGTCGAGGGCCAGATCGGCCTCCAGCCGGAGCGGCTCGGGCGACGCCGGTGTGCCCCGGCCGAGGGGGATGCGGCCCTCCAGCTTCAGCCGCGGCTGCCGCCAGGGGCCGCGCAGGTACAGGGCGAGGCGATCACCACGGCGCGGATCGACGGCGGTGAGGTCAAAGACCAAGGACTTCCCAACCGATACACGTTGGCGGTCCTGTTGTTCATTGAAGCGGTTAGCGATCTCTTTAACGAATGCGGGAGAAAGCTTTAGTTCGCCGCCAAAATAGCCATTCCAGTTGGCCATCTTCCAGGGTTTACGGCCCACTGTCAACTGATCATCTTTGCAACTCAGGGATAGAAGATCGAAAGAGATCGGAGCCGGTAGCGCCGAGAGGTTCATGCTCAGGTCGGCGACATTCCCGTACCCATCGCAAGAGTCCTGTCGGCCTGGGTAATGGGATACTTTCCAACTGCCACTAACCGTGCCGCTAAGTCTCTTTCCGCGCACAACAGGACTAAGTCGGAACAGGTCGACCAGTTGGGTCAGCCTGAAGCTGTTCGGCCTGACGACCAGACTTAATTCGCGAAGACCGTGGCGTTCAGAGGGATCCCTGTGAACATGGCCTTGGAGACCTAGCTTGCCACCGCCCGTCTGAACCAGGGTGGCGTTCCACTCGAACCGGCTCTGATGCAGCGCCAGGTTCAGGCGGCCGCCCCCTTTGACCTCCAGCTTCAGGCCGGCCCGCTTCAAGCCGGCCGGCTCCAGGCGGACCCGGGCCGTGTCCTCCAGCGTCACCCGCAGGCTGAGACGGGGCGACCGCCCGCCGGTGTCGGCGCCGAACACCCAGAATTGCCCGGCGGCATTGCGGCGCAGGCGCAGGTCCGCCTCGGCCAGGCGCAGGTCCAGCACCGCGGCCCCCTGCGCCAGGCTGGCCAGGGGATCCAGGCGCACGTCCAGCCCCGCCACGGCCGCGGTGGAGGCATCGGCGGGGCCGGCCAGCACGCGGGTCGGTCCGATCGCCAGACCCCAGGGGCGCAGACCCCGGTAGGGGCCCAGCCGCACGGGATGGCCCACGCCCCGGCCGATCAGCGTCTCCAGACGAGGCCTGGACATCCCGTAGGCCCGCTCGGCCAGCCGGTCGACCCCCCAGACGGTGGCGACCAGGGCCCCGGCTCCAGCCAGGACAACGGCCAGAACGGTGACGGTGTGGCGACGAGCGCCGGGCGTGCGGTCGTCCGGTTCTCCCCCAGGCGACGACCCCATCGGCTTGCTGTGGTCACCGCCTGAGGAGGCCGCAATATAAAGGTGTTTCCCCC
>CAYGQY010000069.1:3945-7614 GCA_964352195.1 uncultured bacterium | reverse complement strand
GTTCACCAAGGACTTCCAGGACATGTACGGAGCTGATCGGGTCACCGGTGACCCGGCCGAATCCGCCTACAACATGGTTTACCTCTGGAAGAACGCGGTCGAGAAGGCTGGCACCTTCGAGGATCTCGATGCCGTTCGTAAGGCCATGATCGGGATCACCTTCGCCGCGCCCCAGGGCGAAATCCAGATGTACCCGAACCATCACACCTCCGAGCGGGTGCTGATCGGTGAGGCCGAACCGACCGGGCAATTCAAGATCCTCGAAGATAGTGGTAAGGCCATTCCGCCCCTTCCCTGGAACCAGTTCGTGCCCGAAACCAAGGGTTACACCTGTGATTGGACCCAGGATCGCCCGGACGCCGGCAAGTTCAGGATGTGATGCCGGTGGGATGGCTCCCCCCAGAGCCATCCTTCCCATCTCTGGCCAGTCTCCACCCACTCAGGCCCGGACACTCTCGGGCCTGAGTTTCTCGTTCAGTCACTCTTCCGTTGGAACTCTTTTTTTCTCAGATCCTTGACGGTCTCAGCATCGGCTCGGTGCTGTTGCTGGCTGCAACCGGTCTGGCCATCGTCTTCGGCTTAATGGGTGTCATCAATCTCGCCCATGGCGAATTGATGATGCTCGGGGCCTATGTCACCTTCGTCGTCCAGGGATTATTTCGTCCCCTGGGCGGTGTTCTCTTTGAGTTGTATTATCCGGTCGCCCTGGTTTTCGCCTTCATCGTGACCGCCCTGGTCGGGGTGTTGCTGGAAAGAACCCTGATCCGACAACTATACGGCCGCCCCCTGGAAACGTTGCTGGCCACATGGGGGGTCAGCCTGATTCTCATCCAGTTGATCAGAAGTATCTCCACGGCGATGTTGTTGGGCATTCTGCTCACCGTTGCCCTGGGTATCTTCGGCAATCGGCTGTTGGTTGCCAAGCTGAGTGGCAAGCCTTTTCTCCCCTATATCTGTGGACTGCTCTGGTCTGTGGCCGGTGTGATCGGCCTGGTGAGCGTGAATGCCTTATCCGCGATCCGCCCGCTGGCCAGTGCCTGGTTCGGACCACGCAACATTGACGTGACCGCACCAAAATGGTTGCAGGGGAGCTGGGGGAGCATCGCAGGGATAGGGTTACCCGGCATTCGCATCTTCATTATCCTGTTATCCGCCGTCTTGCTGATGGCGGTGGTGTGGTTCTTAACCAAAAGTTCCTGGGGTCTGCGCATCCGTGCGGTCACCCAGAACCGCCAGATGAGCAATTGCCTCGGGATCCCCACCGACACCGTCGACAGCATCACCTTCGGCCTTGGTTCCGGCCTGGCCGGGGTTGCCGGCTGCGCGATCACCCTGTTGGGTTCGGTAGGTCCGAACCTTGGCGCCGCCTACATCGTCTCCTGCTTCATGGTCATTGTGCTGGGTGGCGTCGGCAACCTGCTCGGCACCGTGCTGGCCTCCTTGATTCTCGGCATCATCCAGTCGGTGGTGGGTTCCGGGTCCTTGCTGATCGTGTTCCCCAACCTGCCTCCCGTGGCGAAAGGAGCGGTGGAATTCTTCGCCACAACAAGCATGTCCCTCGTGCTGGTCTTCATCTTCATCATCGTCTTCCTGCAATTCCGACCCAATGGGATGTTCCCCCAGAAAGGCAGGTCCGTCGATGCCTGATCAGCCCGCCCAGCCTCGCTCCAACCCGCCATCCCCCTTCAAGATCGAGACCCCTCAGCCGTGAAACTCTTTCAGCGACTTGTTCCCTGGATCATGTTGGCCATCGCCCTGTTCATTCTGCCGGCGGTGCTCAGCGACTTCCGACTGAACCTGTTCGGCCGCTACTTTTCCCTGGCCATCACGGCGCTCGCGATTGACCTGATCTGGGGGTACACCGGCTTGCTCAGCCTGGGCCAAGGGATCTTCTTCGCGTTGGGTGGCTATGCCGTAGCCATGTACCTGATGCTAAACACGGAAAGTGAAGCCAGCAGCAACGGGATTCCGAAGTTCTTTGAAAATTATGGGGTGGATCAACTCCCATTTTTCTGGCAGCCCTTCTGGTCTCCGGCCTTCACCCTGATCGCCCTTTGGTTGATTCCGGCGATTGTGGCCGGCCTGGTGGGTTATCTCATCTTCAGGAATCGCATCAAGGGAGTGTATTTCTCCATCATCACCCAAGCGGCCCTGATGGTGTTTTTTCACTTTTTCAATGGCCAGCAGAAGCTGATCAACGGCACGAACGGTCTGAAAACCAGCACGACCGAACTGCTGGGCATGCTGGTTGGTTCCAGTGAATCACAACTCTGGCTCTACCGGCTCACCGTCATCCTGCTTCCCGTTACCTTTATGATCTGTCGCTATTTCACCTCTGGTCGATTCGGTGATGCCTTGATCGCCATTCGGGACGACGAACAGCGGCTCCGTTTCACGGGTTTCAACCCCGTTCCTTTCAAGACCATCGTCTTTCTGGTGGCGGGAGCTCTCTGTGGAGTATCCGGGGCCCTCTATACGGTGCAGACAGGCATCGTCTCTCCCCAGTTCATGACCATTTCCTTCTCGATCGAGATGGTGATCTGGGTGGCCGTTGGAGGACGGGGCACCTTGGTGGGTCCGATTATCGGTGCGATTCTGGTGAACTACCTGAGGAGCCTTGTGAGCGAAGCACTCCCTGAACTTTGGCTGTTTGTTCAGGGAGCCCTGTTCATCTTCGTGGTGGTGCTGATGCCCGATGGCATCTATGGCTGGTTCACAGGGGGTGGGCTTCGCACCATGCTTGCCGCCTTTGGCCTGGCACCCAAATCGCGAACCTACCCTCAACTGGATGAGGAGGTGGCCGCCCTTGAAGAAGTGTCCTGATCTCGCCCCCATCCATCATCCACCATTCCTTCCGCAACCGACTTCATCAGAAGCCCAGAGCCGATGACCGCACCACTGCTTGAACTCAAGGATGTCAGCGTGAGCTTTGATGGCTTCTACGCCCTGACCGATCTGACCTTGACCCTGAAAAAAGGTGAATTGAAATCGATCATTGGGCCCAATGGAGCCGGTAAGACAACTTTCCTGGATGTCATCACCGGCAAGGTCAAGCCCACCAAGGGAACCGTGACGTTCAAAGGACGCTCCCTGGTGGGACTGTCCGAGCAGCGGATCTCCAGAGATGGAATCGGCCGAAAATTTCAGACGCCTCGCGTCTTTGACAACCTCAGCGTCATGCGCAATCTCGAGCTGGCTGTCTCGCCCCAGAAGAATGCCTTCAACCTGATGCTGGAGAAGCTTCCCGCCTCCTCCAAGGATGAAGTCCAACGGCTGATGGATTATGTGGGACTCTCCCCTTTTGCCAAGACCTCGGCGGGCTCCCTCTCCCACGGCCAGAAACAGTGGCTTGCCATTGCCATGGTGGTGGCCCAGGCCCCGGAAGTGCTGCTGCTGGATGAGCCCGTGGCCGGCCTCACGGACGAGGAAACGGTTCGGACAGCCGAATTAATTAAATCGTTGGCAGGAGATCACACCGTCGTAGTGATCGAGCATGATATGGAATTCATCCGCGATTTGAATGCACCGGTCACGGTGCTTCATCAAGGTCAACTGCTGACCGAAGGAAGTCTTGAGACCGTGAAGAAAGATCCACGCGTTATTGAAGTCTACCTCGGCCAATCAGAAGATTAAGCTCAATTTTTCCACAGCCCAGGCCACAGCCCAGGC
>CAYGQY010000069.1:1421-3845 GCA_964352195.1 uncultured bacterium | reverse complement strand
CCACAGCCCAGGCCACAGCCCAGGCTATTCAGCTCGAACGATCCTCCAACCTGACCATGAGCGCTCAACCGATTCTTCATGTTTCCGACCTTAATGTTTATTACGGCGAAAGCCATATCCTTCGAGACGTTGATCTCTCCGTACCCGAAGGGGAGATGGTCTGCCTGATCGGTCGGAATGGAGTTGGTAAGACGACCTTTCTCAAAACCATCATTGGCCTGCTTCAACAGCGGTCAGGGTCAGTGCAGTACGGCGACAAACAACTCACCGTCGAGCCGCCCTACCGCCGTGCTCGGAGCGGAATCGGCTATGTCTCCCAAGGTCGAGACATCATTCCGCAGGTCACCGTGCGGGAAAACCTGATGCTCGGCATGGAAGCCCTGCCAGGAGGAATCGGCAAGAATCGCCACATCGACCCGCTCGTCTTTGATTTGTTTCCGATTCTTGAGCAGTTTCTCAATCGCAAAGGCGGAGATCTCAGTGGTGGCCAGCAGCAACAGTTGGCTATTGCGCGTGCCCTGTTGGGGAAACCAAAGTTATTGCTGCTTGATGAACCAACAGAGGGGATCCAACCGTCCATCATTCTGGACATTGAACATGCCGTCCAACGAATTATGAAAGAGACGGGTATCAGTGTGCTCCTGGTGGAGCAGCATCTTCACTTCGTACGCCAGTCCAATTACTACTACGCAATGCAGCGGGGCGGTATCGTCTCCAGCGGACCTACCGAGAACCTCTCGGATGCGATCGTTGAGGAATTTCTCACTGTCTGACCCTCCGCAACCAGCGGGTACGGCAATCAACAGCCCCTGTTCAACATCCAGGGGCGGCTGCTGCCGCCATCACGCAAGCGCGGACCGGTGGACGGTGAACCTGGCTGCTCCTTCCGGATCAGGCGAGGCTCCGAGACCTCCCGCTTCAGCCGCAACGGTCCGGTGAACGTCATAGGTGGGTTGAAGACCCGAGAGCCGTGGCCACCGCAAAGTGGACAATCCGTTTCGCTCTGACGCTGATCCATGGGGCGCCAGATATCGTAATTCTCACAGCCATTCGTGCAGCTGTACTCGTAAACGGGCATGGGACTGGTTCAACAATGAAAAAGGGACTGAGTGTTCAGCCCCAACAACTGGCGATGCCAGTGTGACGGGGGCCAGCTTCAACAGGGAAGGATGTCCTGGTCAAAGATCGCAGTGGGAATGGCCAGGGTGCAGCAGGCATTCGGGATATCCACAATCCCACTGATCCTCCCTTCCACAGGCGCACAGCTGAGCAGGAGGTAGGCCTGCTCACCACTGTAACCGAACTTCTTGAGGTACTCAATCGCGTTGAGGCAGGCCCTGCGGTAGGCAATATGCACATCCATGTAGTACTGTTTTCCTTCAAACTCGTCGACGGAGATGCCTTCAAAGACGAGATAATCGGTGAAATGAGGCTCAACCGGACTTGTTTTGAACATGGGATTGACCATCCCATATTTCTCCACACCTCCCTTGATGATCTCAACATGTAGATCGAGATAGCCGGACATTTCGATCGCCCCGCAGAAGGAGATCTCACCATCACCCTGTGAAAAGTGAATGTCCCCCATGGACAACTTGGCACCTTCCACGTAGACGGGGAAATAGATCTTGGTGCCCTTGGTGAGATTCTTGATGTCGCAGTTGCCGCCATGCTCCCGGGGGGGGACGGTGCGGGCCGCTTCATTGGCGATGCGCTCGAAATCAGCTGCCCCCACGGTGCCGAGGATGGCGCTGTTCGGATTCGGCAGGGCGGCCAGCACCGGTTCGCTGCCGGAGAGTCCGGCCCCGTAGGTGCGCCGATCCGGAGCCGTGTTCACGAGTTCGGTTTCGCGCCGATTCCATTCCCGCAGCAATTCGTGGGAGGGGGCACAACCAATCAGCCCTGGATGGGTGATGCCAGCGAAACGGACACCGGGGATGTGGCGGGAACTGGTGTAGATGCCCTCAAGGTCCCAGATGGCCTTGGCGGCCTTGGGGAAATGATCGGTGAGAAACCCACCGCCGTTCTCTTTGGCAAAGATTCCAGTGAAGCCCCACTCATCACCCTGGAGCGCTCCCACGTCCAGAATATCGACCACGAGGATGTCACCAGGCTGGGCTCCGTTCACCCAGATGGGACCACTCAGGACATGGACCACCTCAAGATTGACGTCAGCGATGTCCTGCGGGTCATCGTTATCCTTGATCTGGCCGTCCGTCCAGTCTTTGCATTCGATCCGGAACACCTCCCCAGGGTTGACCGAGACGACGGCGGGAATATCAGGATGCCAGCGGTTGTGGCCGGGCATGTCCTGTTGATCCATCGACTTGGTGAGATCAACCTTGAAGAGAGTTTTGGGCATGGACGCAAGACCCGTGAGCGGATTTCATGGTCATCCAAGGCGAGAGACCCCAGCCTGTAAGT
>CAYGQY010000069.1:0-1411 GCA_964352195.1 uncultured bacterium | reverse complement strand
CTGTAAGTCTCATCGGATACCGGATTCGTCGAGTCCCCGCTGGGGGGAGTTCCGCCAGCGGCCGGCCTGATCAGACCCTCGGGGCGGGGCGGGCGGTGCTGTCGTTGAAGTCGCCCCGGCGGCAGAGATTGTCTTTGAGACGGGCCATCCAGGGCTGGGGCTTCAGCTCACCTTTGGACTCGATCCGGCCATCAAAATGATAAAGAATCTGCCATCGTTGCTGGGCTGACAACGGCTCCGCCTCCGAGACGGCAGCGATCGGATAGCCAAACAGATTGTCGTAGGGGGGCCAGCCAGGGCTGTCCTCCAGGCTGCAGACGGCATTGAGGGCATAGAGGGTTCCCTCGCCCATCTGCCCCCGACCGCTGACCCGGACGGCACCCTTGTAGAGCCCATTGGAGACGCCGGGCTGGAAAGTCTTGGCCAGCGCCACCCTCACCCCGTCCACCTCCACCAGGGGGTCCCCCAGGGCGGCGTCCTGAACCGCCACTTCGCGGCGGCCCCCGCAGGCCGACAGGGCCAGGAGGGAACCCAGCAGCACACCCGACAGCCGCCACCAGCCCCAGCGCCGTTCCGGCCCATCCCACCTGCCGTCCACGTGTCCACCTCCTCCCATGTGGAGTGACGTTATGCCAGGCATCGCCCAGGCGAGATCGATCAGGCGGGGTCCTGGAACAGTCCCCGCCAGAATCGCTCCGGATCCGGCCAGAGCGGCAGGGGGCGCCCCGCCAGGCTGCGGATCGGGCGGCAACCCAGGCTGTTCAACAGCAGGCCTTCCCCTTGCAGCGACTCCACCTCCAGCGGCCAGGGTGCCTCCAGCGCCACACCCAGGTCCAGGGCCCGCCCGCGCATCACCCCCGGCAGACAGCCGCTGGTCAGGGGCGGCGTCCACCAGTGGCCGTCGCGGCGCACCAGCAGGTTGGCCGTGGTGGCACAGCTGAGCCCCCCCGCCGTGCTGGGGAGCAGGGCGTCGTCGGAGGAGGCGGCGGCGGCCTGGCGGCGGGCCTGCACCGCCGATCCATAGGCGAAGGTCTTGCAGCGGCTGAGCAGGCTGGCGGCATCGCGCCGTTCGGTGGGACTGACGATCAGCCGAACGGGATCGAACTGGGGCCGGCAGGGGCTGTACTGCAGCCAGAGGCGAGCGCCCCCGGCCGGATCGGCTTTGCCCTCGCCCGGGGGGGGCGGATCGAGACCTCGGCCCCCTCCCCCCCGACTCCAGTTCAGCCGCAGGGCGCCGCCATCAAGACCACTGCGGGCGACGGCCTCCCCGGCCAGAGCTCTGATCCGATCCAGGGGGGGAGGTTTGGGCATCCCCAGAAGGGCGGCAGCGGCGGACCAGCGCTCGAGGTGCCGCTCCAGCAGCACCGGCCGCCCCCCCTCCACCAGCACGGTCTCGAACAGTCCGTCGGCC
>CAYGQY010000068.1:0-7775 GCA_964352195.1 uncultured bacterium | reverse complement strand
CGGCTCGGTGGCGGGCCCCCATCCCTACCCGATGCTGGTGCGCGACTTCCACGCCGTGATCGGCCAGGAGACGAAGCGCCAGTGCGCCGAGGCCTTCGGTCGTCTGCCCGATGTGCTGCTGGCCTGTGTGGGTGGCGGTTCCAACGCCATGGGTCTGTTCCATCCCTTCGTTCAGGACACTGGGGTGCGCCTGATCGGCGTGGAGGCGGCCGGGGAGGGGGTGGCCACGGGGCGCCACGCCGCCACGATCACCGAGGGCCGCATCGGCGTGCTGCACGGTGCGATGAGCCTGCTGCTCCAGGACGGCGACGGCCAGGTGCAGGAGGCCCATTCGATCAGCGCCGGCCTCGACTACCCAGGCGTGGGCCCGGAGCACAGCTATCTCCAGGAACTGGGCCGGGCCGAGTACGCCGCCGTCACCGATCAGCAGGCCCTCGACGCCCTGCGCCGGGTCAGCGAGCTGGAGGGCATCATTCCGGCGCTGGAAACCGCCCACGCCTTCGCCCTGCTTGAGTCGCTCTGCCCCACCCTGGCCCCCGGAACCGAGGTGGTGATCAACCTCTCCGGCCGAGGCGACAAGGACGTGGCCACCGTGGCCGACCGGCTCGGGGATCAGCTGGCGGGATGAACCCCGAGCCGGTCAGGAGGCTGTCTCGGTGTCGCCGGCGTCCTTTCCCTCCCAGGCGAAGCGGGGCAGTCTCCGGAGGGCTTCCCGCTGGCTTTCAATCCAGACCCGGTTGATCTCCGCGATCACCGGCGCTCCCCGCTCCAGGGTCTGGTGGTGGGAGATCGCCAGGCTGTCGCGCGGGTAGAGAGCCACCTCGAACGGGGGGCCCACCGTGAGATTCGAGCGGCGGGTGATCACCTGGGAGACCAGGCACAGGCGGGCCGCGTCCTCGAGGGAGAGTCGCCAGTGGCCTACCCCATCAAGCGGGGGTTTGCCGTATTTGCTCTCGCCGATCTGCAGGAATGGCGTTTCGGGGGTGGCCATGATCGCGTTCCCCTGGGGATAGATCAGATAGAGCCCGTGGGGTTTGCCGGCGATCTGGCCACCGAGGATGAAGGAGGCTTCGCCGCTCGCGCCCACCTGATGAAGGGCCGAGTGGTTCTCGTTCTGCACGGCCACGCTCAGCCGGCCGATGTAGGCGGCCACCTCGAACAGATAACGGGCGCTCAGCAGGTCATGGGCGGTGGGGTCCTCCGGAGCCAGCACCAGACCCGGCCCCGCCGATCCCCCCGGGGTGTACATGCCCTCCCGGCGGGCCTGGTTCAGATCGCGGTGAATCCGGTTGACCACCGCCTGGGTCGTGGCCAGATTGCCGGCGGTCTGCAGCATGAACAACCGGTCAGGGGCCGGTTTGAAGCGGTGCAGTTTCCGGTAGGAGGAGATGTAGTCCACTCCGGCATTGGTGCGGGAGTCGGAGGCCATCACTAGCCCGCCCTCGAGCAGAAACCCGACGCAATAGGTCATCCCGCGGGCCTCAGCTGAGCAGCCGCTGAAGGTTAGTGGCCACCGAGCGCACGGCCGCCCGCGCCGTGGCGTAGGCCATCCGCATCGGACCCACGAGGGCCACGTGGCCCTGGCTGCCGTCTCCGGTGCGGTAGGCGGCTTTCACCACCGCACAGTGCCGCAGTGCCGGATGGGGATGCTCGGCGCCGATCCAGATGCTGTCAGTGGCCAGGTCGTCCTCCGGCTGCAGGACCCGCTGGGGCTCCTCCTCCACCAGCTGCAGCAGGGGGCGCAGGGCGGCGGTGCGGCTGAATTCGGGCTGGGCCAGCAGACCCCCCAGTCCCAGGGCCATGGCGCCGCCCCTGGCCTCGGCGCTGGCCTGGCGATGGCTGCGCAGGGCCTGTCGCACCAGGGTGGCACTGCCGCTCAGCTGGGAGGGGAGCCCCTCCCAGCGGATCGTGCCGGCCGGGGTCTGCAGCAGCTCCGCGAGCAGCCAGCGCTCCAGGGCCGCCATCTCGGGGGCGATCCCGGCAGGGAGGTGGAGATTGAGGCTGCTGGTGAGCAGCGCGTTCTCCACCAGCACCACCAGCAGCCTGTCACCGTTGGGCACCAGCCGGATCGCCTGCAATCGGGGTTCGGCGCACTGCGGCCGGGTGATCAGGCTCAATAGACCGGTGAGATCGGCCAGACGGCGGGCCAGGTGCAGCAGCAGGTCGTCGAGGGCGGCCCACTGCAGGCTGAGGCCGAGCAGTTCCCGCTCCAGCTGCAGGGCGCCGGCCCCGGGGGAGGGCAGCAGCGCGTCCACGAAGAGGCGGTAGCCCTGCTGGCTCGGGATCCGGCCCGCCGACGGATGGGGCTGCACCAGCAGCCCCAGCTGCTCCAGCGCTCCCATGGCGGAGCGGACGGTGGCCGGACTGGCGGGAAAGCCGAAGCGCCGCACCAGGGTGAGGCTGCCCACCGGTTCCATCGTGTCGACGTAGTGCTGCACGGTGGCCTGCAGCACCTGCTGTTGACGGTGGGGCAGGGTGATCAACCGCGACGGGCCGGGGGGGACTGGCCGTGATCGTACGGAGAAAAGGGGGAACGGGGCCGATCCCGACGCAGCGGGTCACCGATCCGGTCCAGGCCCCGGGGTCAGTAACGCGGCACGGATGGGTCCACCTCCACGCTCCAGGCGTCGATGCCGCCGTGAAGATTGGCCACGTCGGCGAAGCCCTGGGCCTCGATCAGCCAGCACCCGAACTGCCAGCTGCGGATGCCGGCGTGACAGAGCACCACCACCGGTTGATCCCGCCTGAGCAGGGTGTCGATCTGCCCCGCCCACTCCGCCGAACCGCTCAGGGGCAGGTGGATCACCGGATGGGGCAGGGCCGCCAGGGACAGTTCGGCCGGTTCCCGCACGTCCACCAGCTGGAGGGGCTCGCCGGCGGCCAGGCGCTGCTCGAGATGGGTGGCCCGCAGCGTGCTGGGGCCCTGGGCGGGATGGGTCGGGGCCGGCTCAGGCATCGGGTGGGGGCTTCGGTGGGATGTCAATGGGGGCCGCCATGCATAAAGATGAGGCCACTCCTGCGTGCGGCGCATGAAGGCCCGCCCCTTTCTTGCGGTCGTGCTGACGATGGCACTGCTCCTGGTCGGACTGGGGGCGGCCGGCTGGTGGGTGGCGCTGCGCCAGAGCCCACGGCGCCTGCAGGATCACAGTCTGCAGTTGCCGCTTGCGGCCCGGTTCGTCCCCCGCACCGCCTCCCTGAGCGTCCATCTGCTGGTGCCGCCCGACCGGCTGGCCGCCTACGCGCGCGTCGTGGCCCCTCCGCGCCAGCGGCGGCAGGCGGGCGCGGCCCTGACCCGCCTGCGGGATGGTGCCTTCGCCAGCGCCGGCCTGGATTACACCACTGAACTGGCCGGCTGGCTGGGATCCGAAACCAGCCTGGCCGTGCTGGCCCCCGAGGGCCTCGGCGGCCCCACCGGCTGGCTGCTGGCGCTGCGCAGCCGGGATGCGGAGGGAGCCCGCCGGTTCCTGCAGCGCTTCTGGCAGAGCCGGAGCCTGGCCGGCTCCTCCCTGCAGATCAGCAGCTACCGGGGCATGGGTCTGATCAGTGGGCGGGGCGCCCTGCTGGGTCAGCCCTCCACGCCCCTGGCCACGGCCCTGATCGAAGACCGGCTGGTGCTGATCGCCTCCGGCCGCGGAGTGCTGGAGCAGGCCCTGGATGTGTCCCAGATCGATGAACTCAATCAGGCGGGCAGCCCCGCCCTGCGGGCCTCGGTGGGCCGGTTGGGCCCGGGGATCGCCCTGATCACCGCCCGCCCCCAGACCCTGAGCGACTGGTTCGACAGCCCGGAGGCCCTGATCGGTCCCGAGGAGGCGGTCACCCTGGTGGCGGCCCTCGCTCCCGCCGGTTCTGCCCTGGATCTGGAGGCCGAGCTGACCCTGCGGGAGCCCCTCTCCGTGCCCAGCCTGGAGGCCTCGTCGGACCGGCTGGAGGATGGGCTGCGCGGCCCCCTCCGCAGCCTGGCGCTGGTGCAGAACCCCGCCGCCCTGCTCGCAGAAGCGGAGTCCGGGCAGGGGGATCTGGAGCGCTGGCGAGCCCTGGTGGGTGTCCCACTGGAGCGGATGCTGCTCCGACTCGGCGGCCCCCTTCCCCCCCTGGTGGCGGCCGCCGATCCGGGCCCCCTGCTCTGGGGGGAGCACCCCGACGGCTGGGTGATGGCCACTGGAGCGGATCAGCCGTCGGCCCAGCGGCTGGAGCCTGAGCTCAGCCGATTGGGCTTCATCCTGGCCCCGCTGGAGCGCTCGGGGCGCACCCTCGAGGTCTGGACGCGGCTTCAGGCCCGCACCGGCCGGGGGGATCCCGATCGGCTCGTGGCGGATGTGGCGGGGGCGCGGCTCGAGCATGAGGGCCCGACGGGTGCGGGCAAGGGACTGGGGGCTCTGGCCGACCAACTGGAGGACCGGCCGCCGCCGCGTCGGCGTCTGGCCCAGCTCCGCTCCCTCGAAACGCCGTCCGCCCCGCTCCAGTGGGCGATGGATTCCGAGACGGCCCGGGCCCTGCTGACCCCCTGGCAGCCCTGGCAGCTGCTGACGGGCCTGGCCGCCAGCCCGATCGGATCCCGGGTGCAGGGGCTGGCGCTCAGCCTCGACGCCAGGCCCCTTGCCGGGGAGGCGCCCCCCACGGCCATGGGGGCGGACCCGGCCGCGGCCGCTCTGGTGCTTCGCGCTCGCCTGGAGCTGGGCTGAGACCATGCCACCGCCGGAGGTGTTGCTGCTGCGCCATGGGCTTGCCCTCGATCGCGACGTGGCGGCCGCCGAGGGCCTGGCCGATCACCGGCGGCCGCTGACGCCGGAGGGGGTCCGACGCACCGCCCTGGTGGTGGAGGCACTGGTGCGGCTCGAACTCTGCTGTGACCTGCTGCTCACCAGCCCGTTGCTGCGGGCCCGACAGACGGCGCGGATCGCCCGCGATGGCGGGCTGGCCCCGGCCCTGGACCAGGAGTCCGCGCTGGAGCCGGGAGGTGACCCCCTGCCCCGGCTCGGCGCCTGGCTGGGCGATGGAACCCCCCGGCGGAGCGGACGGATCGGCCTCGTGGGACATGAACCCGACCTCAGCCTGCTGGCGGCCAGGCTCTGCGGGATGCCCCCGGGATCCCTGCGGCTCAAGAAGGCGGGGGCGGCTCTGATGGCGGTACCCGCCACCGGCCACGGCTGTCTCACCCTGCTGCTCACGCCCCGCAGCCTGTTGGGGGACCGCTGAGCGCGGTCGGCAGGGCTACGGCGGGCCCCCGGGGAGCGGACCTAGGTTGGGGAGTCGTGCTGGATCCGTAGGCCATGGTGGTGGATGCAACCCGGGCGACCGCCGCTGCCCCTGCCGGGGCGGCCGGGGAGGTCACCGGCGAGGCCGCGGCCATCTTCCGGCCGGGCCTCGAAGGGGTCCCGGCCACCCAGTCAGCCATCTGCGACATCGACGGCCGCGGGGGGGTGCTCACCTACCGGGGCTATCCCGTCGAGGAACTGGCCGCCCAGAGCAGCTTCCTCGAAACCACCCACCTGCTGATCTGGGGCGAGCTCCCGACCGCCGAGCAGTTGCGGGCCTTCGAGCAGGAGGTGCAGATGCATCGCCGGGTCAGCTTCCGCATCCGGGACATGATGAAATGCTTCCCGGCCGACGGGCATCCGATGGACGCCCTGCAGTCGAGCGCCGCGTCCCTCGGCCTCTTCTATTCCCGCCGGGCCCTCGATGACCCCGGCTATATCTTTGACGCCGTGGTGAGGCTGATCGCCAAGATCCCGACCATGGTGGCGGCCTTCCAGCTGATCCGCAAAGGTCAGGACCCGATTCAGCCCCGCGACGATCTTCCCTATTCGGCCAACTTCCTCTACATGCTCACCGAGCGGGAGCCCGATCCCCTGGCGGCGCGCATCTTCGATGCCTGTCTGATCCTTCACGCCGAGCACAGCCTCAACGCCAGCACCTTCAGCGCCCGCGTCACCGCCAGCACCCTCACCGATCCCTATGCGGTGGTGGCCTCGGCCGTGGGGACCCTGGCCGGGCCCCTGCACGGCGGCGCCAACGAGGATGTGCTGGCCATGCTCGAGCAGATCGGCAGCGCGGAACGGGTCGAGTCCTACCTGGAGCGGGCCATCGCCGAAAAGCAGAAGATCATGGGTTTCGGCCACCGGGAATACCGGGTGAAGGATCCCCGCGCCGTGATCCTGCAGGGTCTTGCCGAGCAGCTCTTCGATCGCTTCGGCCACGACGCCATGTACGACGTGGCCCGTCGGCTGGAGGAGGTGGCCTCGGTGCGTCTGGGCCCGAAGGGGATCTACCCCAACGTGGATTTCTACTCCGGTCTGGTGTACAGGAAGCTCGGCATTCCGCGCGACCTGTTCACGCCGATCTTCGCCATCGCCCGGGTGGCCGGCTGGCTGGCCCATTGGAAGGAGCAGCTCGGCGCCAACCGCATCTACCGGCCGACGCAAATCTATACCGGATCCTGTGGCCGCCGCTGGATGCCTCTGGATACCCGCATCCCCGGCGCAGGCGTTTAAGTTGCCCCTACCTCCGCCGAACCGGGAGCCGACACGGTGTTGATGTTCACGGCACCAGCCCCTCTCCACTCCCCCGCCCTGGCCAGCGTGGGGGTGGGCCTTGACCTCCAGACCAGTTTCACAAGCACCCTGGAGGGCCTTGGACTCAGCCAGGAAACGGCCCACCTGCTCTGGCTGCCCCTGCCCATGCTGCTTGTGCTGGTGGCGGCGGTGATCGGCGTGCTGGTCAATGTCTGGCTGGAGCGCAAGATCTCGGCCGCCGTGCAGCAGCGGATCGGTCCGGAGTACGCCGGTGCCCTCGGGGTGCTGCAGCCGATGGCCGATGGTCTCAAGCTGCTGTTCAAGGAAGACGTGATCCCCAAGCGGGCCGACGGCCTGCTGTTCACCCTTGGCCCGGTGCTGGTGCTGGTACCGGTCATCCTCTCCTGGCTGGTGGTGCCCTTCGGTCAGAACCTGCTGATCAGCGATGTGGGCATCGGCGTCTTCCTCTGGATCGCCCTCAGCAGCATCCAGCCGATCGGCCTGCTGATGAGCGGCTACGCCAGCAACAACAAGTACTCCCTGCTCGGGGGGCTCAGGGCCGCAGCCCAGTCGATCAGCTACGAGATTCCGCTCGCCCTGGCGGTGCTGGCGGTGGTGATGATGAGCAACTCGCTCAGCACCGTCGACATCGTCAATCAGCAGAGCGGCGCCGGGATTCTCAGCTGGAACATCTGGCGCCAGCCCGTGGGCTTTCTGATCTTCTGGATCTGCGCCCTGGCCGAGTGCGAACGCCTGCCCTTTGATCTTCCCGAGGCCGAGGAGGAGCTGGTGGCCGGCTACCAGACCGAGTACGCCGGCATGAAGTTCGCCCTGTTCTACCTGGGCAGCTACATCAATCTGGTGCTCTCCGCCCTGCTGGTGGCGGTGCTCTACCTCGGTGGCTGGGGCTTCCCGCTGCCGGTGGAATGGCTGGCCGGAGCCCTTGGCCAGTCCGTGGATGCGCCCCTCGTGCAGGTGATCACCGGTTCCCTCGGCATCGTGATGACCGTGCTGAAGGCCTACCTGCTGGTGTTCATCGCCATCCTGCTGCGCTGGACGCTGCCCCGGGTGCGGATCGACCAGCTGCTCGACCTGGGCTGGAAGTTCCTGCTTCCGATCGCCCTGGTCAATCTGCTCGTCACCGCCGGGCTGAAGCTGGCCTTCCCATTCTATTTCGGCGGTTGAAGCGCCATTCGGCCATCATGAGTGAGTAGAAGTACCACTCCCTCAACCCCTGCCCAGCCGGGAGCACGGCTCCTACCC
>CAYGQY010000067.1:0-7807 GCA_964352195.1 uncultured bacterium | reverse complement strand
CCCCCCCAGCATCCAGGGCCAGCCCGCCAGCCCCTGCTGGGCCAGCAGGCCTACGACGGCCAGGACCAGGGCCAGGGCCGCCAGGCCATTGGAGCTGCGGGCGGTGCGGATCTTGGCCAGACCCTTGAGGCCGAAGGCCAGCAGCAGCACGGCGCCCAGTTCGATCGTCAATTCGCCCATCAGGTGGTCTCCTTGCGTCGGAACATGGCCAGCATCCTGTCGGTGACCAGGAAGCCCCCGACCACGTTGAAGAGGGCGAAGCCGAGGGCCACCGCTCCCACGGCCCGCAGCGCCGGGCTGGGCGCCTCGCTGATCAGGGCCAGAGCGGCCAGCAGGGTGATGCCGCTGATCGCGTTCGCCCCGGACATCAGGGGAGTGTGCAGGGTGGGGGGCACCTTGCCGATCAGCTCCAGCCCGAGAAGGCTGCCGAGCACGAGCACCCAGAGCGCCTGGGTGAGGCCGAGTCCGCCGCTCATGCCACCACCTCCTCAAGCGAAGGCCAGAGGTCGGAGCGGCGACAGAGCCCCCCATGGGTGATCAGGCACGATTCGAGCAAGGGGTCCTCCGGATTGAGTGTCAGGCCGTCCTCGGCGAGCAGGGATTCGAGCAGCGCCATCAGGTTGCGGGCATAGAGGGCGCTGGCATGGTGGGGAACGGTGGAGGGCAGGTTGGAAGCGCCGATGATCCGCACTCCTCCGATCTCCACCGTGCGATCGGGCTGGCTGCCGGCGCAGTTGCCACCGCTCGAGACGGCCAGATCGACCACCACCGAACCCGGCCGCAGGGCACCGAGCATCTCCTCGGTGATCAGCAGGGGGGCCGGGCGCCCCGGCACCTGGGCGGTGGTGATCACCGCGTCGGCCTCGGCCAGGTGGGTGGTGAGCTGCTGGCGCTGGGCCTCCAGGAAGGAGGCGCCCGCCTCGCGGGCATAGCCACCGCTCTCGCCGGGGGCCTCGCGGGCGGGGGGGTCGATGAAGCGGGCTCCGAGCGATTCCACCTGCTCCCGGGCCGCGGGCCGCACATCACTCACCTTCACCACCGCCCCCAGGCGACGGGCGGTGGCCACGGCCTGCAGGCCGGCCACCCCGGCCCCGAGCACCAGCACCTTGGCGGGCTGGACGGTGCCGGCCGCCGTCATCAGCATCGGGAAGAAGCGATCCAGCTCGGCGGCCGCCAGCAGCACGGCCTTGTAGCCGGCGATGTTGGCTTGCGACGAGAGCACATCCATCGACTGGGCCCGGCTGATGCGGGGCAACAGCTCCAGGGCGATCGCCGACACCCCCCCGGCACTGAGGCGCTCGATCAGGGGGCGGTTGGCGTACGGGTCGAGCAGACCGACCAGCACCGAGCCGGCGGACAGGCGTTCGAGACCACCGCTGCCGCCATCCCCCTCGGCCAGCGGGGGCTGAACACACAACACCGCCTCGGCCCGGCCCCAGCTCTCGGAGCAGCCCACCGAAACGATCGCGGCGCCGCTCTCCCGGTAGGCATCGTCACTGAATCCGGCGGCCAGACCCGCCCCTTGTTCGAGGGAGATCTCACACCCCCGGGCCAACAGGCGGCGAACCGTTTCCGGCGAGGCGGCCACCCGTTGCTCCCGTAGCCGTTGTTCCGCCGGAACCAGCACCCTGACCACGCATCTCTCCAGCGAGCTCCCCTCCATTGACAGGCCCAGGGGTCTGGCAATGCAAGCGCTCGAGGCCACGTGTGTTCATGCCACCACACGAACCGAGGCGTCGCCCTCCAGGCCCAGCGGCCTGGCCCTGTGTGACGAGCACTACCCCATCCCCCCCAGGACCTGCCTAATCAGGACAGAGTTCCATCCGCAGCACCCCGGCCATGGCCTCCTTCACCATCACCCTGGAAGACGGAACGAGCTTCAGCTGTCCCGACGATCAGTACATCCTCGATGCGGCCGAGGAGCAGTCGATCGACATGCCCTACTCCTGCCGGGCCGGTGCCTGCAGCACCTGTGCCGGCAAGATCCTCTCCGGAAGTGTCGATCAGTCGGATCAGAGTTTCCTCGACGATGAGCAGATCGCCCAGGGCTATGCCCTGCTCTGCGTCAGCTATCCCCTGGCTGACTGCACGATCAAGCCGGGGGTGGAAGAGGAGCTCTGAGGCTCAGATGGCCTCCACCGGCCGGTAGCGCGGATGCCAGGTGGCCTGATCCAGCCGCTCGATCGCCTGCTCCGGCGTCGTGGCCAGACGGGCCACCCCTTCCGCCACCGCAGCCAGCGCCACGGCCACCGCCACCGCCCTCGAGACGGAGCGCACGTCGGAGAGGTCGGGCATCAGGGGGGCCTCGGGATCGCTCGCCGCCGGGATCCTGGAGGCCAGGGCTTCCAGGCCCGCATCGATCATCGCCTCGCTCACCCGGCTGGCACCAACGGCCACCGCCGCGAATCCCAGACCGGGAAAGAGGAAGCAGTTGTTGCACTGGCCGATGCGGCGATGGACGCCACGGACCCGCACCGGAGCGAACGGGCTGCCACTGGCCACCAGGGCCCGCCCACCGGTCCAGGCGAGCAGATCGGTGGGCGTGGCTTCTGCCAGGGCCGTGGGATTGGAGAGCGGCAGGATGATCGGCCGCTCCACCCCCGCCGCCATCGCCTCCACCACCGCCCGATCGAACGCACCGGCCACCGTGGAGGTCCCGATCAGCACGGTGGGATGCACCTGCTTCACCACCTCCAGCAGGCCGATGCGTCCGGCCCCGTCCGGCTCGAACGCCCCCATCTCCTCGGACGGACGGGCAAAGGCGGCCGCACAGGGAAGTGAATCCGAGTGGCCCTGAGCGACCAGGCCCCGGCGATCGATCGCCCAGATCCGCCGTCGGGCCTCCTGGGCGGGGAGGCCGGCCCGGCTCAGCAGCCGCACAAGACCTTCAGCGATGCCGCAGCCGGCCGTGCCGGCGCCGAAGACGACGATGCGGTGATCCACCAGGGGCAGGTCGGCGCCGCGGGAGGCCGCCAGCACCGCCGCGCAGGCCACGCCGCGGGTGCCCTGGATGTCGTCGTTGAAACTGGGCAGTTGCTCCCGATAGGTGGCCAGGAGCTGGTGGGCGTGGCCGGCTCCGAAGTCCTCCCAGTGGAGGAGCGCCGAGGGGAACACCCGCTGCACCGCCTCGACCAGCCGGGCCATGAAGCGGTCGTAGGCGTCCCCGGCCAGGCGGGGCTGGCGCCAGCCCGGATAGAGGGGATCGGCCAGGAGCTCCTGGCGATCGGTGCCCACATCCAGCACCACCGGCAGCACCCGCTGGGGATCCAGGCCGGCGCAGAGGGTGTAGACGGCCAGCTTGCCGAAGCAGATCTCGATGCCACCGATGCCCTGGTCACCGATGCCCAGGATGCCCTGGGCATCGGTGACCAGGATCAGGTCCACCGGGCCGGGCACCACCTGGCGCAGGATGGCGGCGAGTCGCTCCTGATCGGGCGCGGCCAGGTAGACCCCACCGGTGGGACTGCGGTAATCGAGGCTGAACCGCTGGATCATCTCCCCGACGGTGGGGGTGTACACGATCGGCAGCACCGCGTCGATGTGATCGGCCAGAAAGCGGTGGAACAGGGTGGTGTTGGCCTGGCGCAGAGCCCGGGCAAAGCGGAACCGCTCCAGCGGGCTCGGCAGGGACTCGTAGGCGGCCCAGACCCGGGCGACCTGGGTGTCGAGGCTCTCGACCGCATGGGGCAGGAGCCCCTCCAGGCCGAGGGCCTCGCGTTCGGCGCGGCTGAAGGCCGTTCCTTTGTTGAGGCCGGGATCCCCCAGCAGCTGACGTCCCCGCAGGCGGGTGCGGAGGGGCGGGAGCATGGACGCGGGCGGGGATGCCGACCCATTGTGCGTGCTCAGAGCAGCCGGACCAGGCTGCCGACCAGGGCCATCACCAGCAGGACCGTGCTCGCCAGGAAGCTGAGCACAAATCCCACCGTCCTCTGCTCGGCCGCCTGCAGATACCCGACCGCGTAGGCGATGCGGCCCACCACCCAGATCGCCCCGACCAGGGAAGCCGCCAGCGGGTTCGAGACCATCACCGCCACCCAGAGGGCCGGCAGCATGATGACCACCTGCTCCAGGGTGTTCTGCTGAACCCTCAGGGCCCGCTCGAAAGCTGGTGGGCCGCCCATCTGGGGGGGCATCACCCCGTGGCGCTGGCGCGAGCGGCCCACCACCAAGGCCGTGGCCTGGGTGACCAGCAGCGCCAGAACGGTGACCAGGCCGGGCAGGGCGTAGGCATTCGGGGCAGGCATGGCAGGGGCTGCGGCGGTGGCCGATCCTCTCACTGGCCCCGGCGACGCAGTTCCCGGGTGAACTCCGACGCCAGCCGGTCCTGGGTGAGCCGGGTGCGGATCCAGCCGATGCAGTCCAGGCAGCGGAACAGCAACCAGGTGACGAACAGGACCTGCAGCAGCGGTTTCAGGGAAGGCCGTTCACGGCTGCCGGCAAGGTAGCGGCTCCAGGCCGTGGCGCCCCATCACGGCACCACAACGCCAGACCGCCTCCGCGGCCGCGGGCCGCCAGCCAGTCCACGCCCTGGCCTTCGGAGCGATGGCCGTCCCGCTCGCAGGCGATCAGGGCGAAAAAGGGCAGCTCTCCGGGACGCTGCCGGGCGAAGTCCAGGGGCTGGGCGAGCGGTTTCTCCAGCAGGGTGAGGGATCCGAGCCGAAGGAGGAGCCGGTCGAACCGGAACAGGAGCAGGGGCCGTCGACCCTCCAGGCGGGCCCGGCCCACGAAGCGGAGTTCGAGGGCGCCGAGCCCCACCCTGTTGGCGAGCTGCAGCTCCTGCGCCGTCGCGCCGGCGGTGAGACTCAGGCGTGCTCCCAGGGCCTGCAGCAGGGTGCCGGCGAGCCGGGCGGGGCGATCGCCGTTGCGGGGCCAGGTGGCCGTCAACTGCCAGTGTCCGATCAGATCGGCGGGATCGATGCCGGAACCGTTCGGGCGGCAGCGGCGCTCGCGGCTAAGCAGCTCGGCTCCATCGGGGAGTGGCACGGCGATCCTCCTAGGGAACACTATGGAATCAGCATCGCCTCAGGCAAGCCGCCTAGGTTCACCCCTGCCAGCGATTTCCGCCCATGGCCCCGACGGACCAAACCGCCCGCCAGGTGCCATGGCAGATCGCCGGGGCGGTCTTCTTCCCTCTGGCCTTGCTGGGATGGTGGCTGGCCTCGATCGGCTTCTTCCAGCCCCCAGCGGGATGACCGGACCCGGAGCGGGCCGGGAGGATCAGACGCTCGGGCGCGACGGGCCGAGGGACGCTAGATAACGGCGCCGCTGGCCGGACGCCCAGGGCTCATCGCGGTGGAGGGGGCAGGTGGGTCCGGTCACCCCAGACGGCTCCAGGGAAGCTCCTGGACTCTGGATCGTGTCGTCGTGTTCGTTCATGCCCCGATGGTACGCGCCACGGGGGCGGAGCCAAGGGAGGCTCCGCGACGGGAAGGCCCCTCAGCGGGGACAGGATGCCCCAACGAAGTCGGCGGGCTCCAGCTGGATCGTGCAGTGGACGATGCCGAGCCCAGCCAGGCGTTCGCTGACCTGATTGAGCAGGGCACGGTCATCCGTCTCGGAGGCCCGGCGCGCCAGTTGAGCCGTGAGGGCCACCCGAGAAGTGCTCATCCCCCAGACGTGGAGATGATGGACTCCCACCACCCCGGGAAGGGACAGGAGCGTCTGCTCGACCCGATCCAGATCGACGGACCGGGGCACGCCGTCGAGGGCCACGAGGGTGGCCTCCCGCAACAACCCCCAGCCACTCCAGGCCACCACCAGACCCACCCCGATCGCCGTGAGCGGATCCAGCCAGCTCCAGCCGGTGAGACCCACCAGGAGGGCACTGACGAGAACTGCCACCGAAACCGCCGCATCGGTGAGCAGGTGAATGACGGCGGCCCGGCGGTTCAGGTCGTGGTGATGATCGTCGCCGAACAGGCGAGCCGACAGCAGGTTCACGACGATGCCGGCCGCCGCTGCCCAGGCCACCGGAGCGCTGACCATGGGCACCGGAGCCCAGAGGCGCTGGATCGCCTCAACGGTAACCACCGCTGCCGCCATCAGGATCAGCACCGCATTGGCCAGGGAGGCCAGCTGGGTGCTCCGGCCAAGGCCGTAGGTGAACCGCTGGGTCGGCGGACGCCGGCTGAGGCGCTCGGCGCTCCACCCGAAGGTGAGACCGGCCACGTCACCGAGATTGTGAACGGCGTCGCCGATCAGGGCCAGGGAGCCGAAGCTGAAGCCGATCACCAGCTGCAGCGCCGTCAGCAGCACGTTGAGCAGGATGCTCCAGCGGAAGGCATGCCTCGCGCCTGCGCGTCGCTGGGCCGGGGAGACAGGATGCTGGTGATCCATGGGCTGAACAGGCGGAGAGGGGTCTGGCCCCGGCTGGTCGAGGACTCCCGGCTAGTGTCCCGCCCCGGGCGCGCCGCACCGATCAACGCACGCATCGACCCATGGAATGCACCCCGGACCACCTGATCGAACGGCTCCAACTGATACCCCACCCGGAAGGGGGCTGGTATCGGGAGCTGCATCGATCCACGCTGGAGATTCGGAGGTGTACCGATGGGGCCTCGCGGAATGGACTCACGCTGATCGCCTATCTCCTCGGCCGCGACGCCGTCAGCCGTTGGCACAGGCTCAACGGCAGTGATGAAATCTGGTTGCATGCCGCTGGCGATCCCCTGGAGCTCTGGGCCCTGAATCCCCAGGGTGGTCGGGCGAAGCGCACCCTCCTCGGTCCAGCCGATCGGGACGAGCCGGGAATCGAGAGCGTCGCCCGGATCCCGGCCGGTTGGTGGCAGGCCGCCCGCAGCCGGGGGAACTGGACTCTGGTGCACTGCTGCGTGGGCCCCGGGTTCGACTTCGCTGACTTCAGCCTGCTGGGGGAACGGCCCGCCGCGGAACATCCAGCGGGGGCCATGGCGGATCTGCTCTGATCCGCTTTGCTCCTGTCAGACGATGGCTGGCGAGCCGTGTGCGCTCAGGCAACCGGCGCTTCGAGCGCCACCGCCATCGTCCAGGCCTCGGCCACCAGACCCACTCCAGAGAACCGCCGGCCCGGGAAGGCCGCTTCGAACGCAAATGGACGGTGCCCCAGGGAAGGATCAGCTGCAGCAGGGAAGCTCATGGTGTGAAGTTGAAACCCGCCATGGGGGAGCGAGCCGGCAAAAAGTTTGAAACCAGCTTCATAGATGGTCCAGACACAGCAACACCTGAGCTCGAAGGACACAACTGGAGCCGCCGCAGGAAGGGGCCAACCCATGTAATTGAAAATTGCGGTCCAGTCATGGCCAGCGGCATGCTCGATATCGACTCCAAAGGGTGCCCCCGATCGAACACCGACCAGGACCAGACCACGGGAATGGGACACCGAGGCATGCAGATCGATCAGGGGCTGCTGATGGAGGTAGAGCGACGGTGGAGTACCCGGCGCCCCCCGGAGTTCAAGGTCAGAAGCTGAGATCTGATCCAGCTGGAACCAGCGGTGGAGCAGCAACTTACTGATCAATCGGCTGGTGACAAAATCAGCGGCCCGCAACGAGTGTCGTAAACCGGCAAGCTGCCGCTGCTCCTCGCTGGATAGGAATTGTCTGGACAGATGCCGGCATAGCAGGGGGTCAGCTGCCTGCACCAGCATCAAGGGCATTCGTCAGTCCACCTGGTTGAAGATCTGCTGTGAGGTGGCATCTGCACTGGCAAGAATGGTCAGGATCGATCGGCTGTGCTCCAGCAGGAGGTGATAGCCCAGGCCGGGATCCTCCTGCGTGGCCGCGGCAGCAGGGGCAGCGGTGGGGATGGGAGTGGGCTCCATGGGGGGAGA
>CAYGQY010000066.1:0-7952 GCA_964352195.1 uncultured bacterium | reverse complement strand
GGATCACCCTCGGCGGACGGGGCGTCGAGGCGGCGACGGAACCAGTCGAAGACCATGGCTGGCTCAGGAGACGGCGGTGGTGAACCGGCGCAGGACTCCATTGATCATGCGACGGCCCTGCTCATCGCTGTAGCGATTGGCCAGTTCCACAGCCTCGTTGCAGGCCACCGGGGCCGGGGTGCCGAAGCTGCCCAGGTCCACCGCCGCGAGCCGGAGGATGTCCCGATCGATGCGGGGCAGGCGACCCAGCCGCCAGCCCTCCATCACCGCATCGAGGCGACGGTCGAGGTCGTCCCGCTGCTGGAGCACCGCCCGGGCCCGCTCGATGGCGCCGCGACGGATCTCCTCCTGGTCGGCGAGCATCAGCAGGCGGGGCAGTTCCAGGCTGGCGGAGAGCCGGTTGATGGCCTGTTCGGCGTAGGCCAGACCTCGCTGGAGGTGGTCCCGCACCTGGGGCAGGCGGGCCTGACCATCAAGCAGCTCGCTGTCGAGCAGTTGCTGCTGGGCCTGCTGGAGATCCAGCTCGGAGTTGTCGAGGGCTTCCCGCACATGCTGGGCGAGGCTGGAGAGCACCTGCTGCAGGAGGCCATCGAGGGAGAGATCGGCCGGGGGCAGCCGGTCGCTGACCTGGCCGAGCATGAGCAGGGCCAGCTCGCGGGAAACGGATCGACTCTGCATCGGAACGTCAGGCCTTATTGGGGGGTGCCGAGCTGAACACCGGAGCGCGCAACTGGGCCAGCAGACTGGAGAAACTGCGACTGGCCGGCGTACCCCGCTCGTCATCGGGGCTGACGATTCCAGCCGAGATGATCGTGCGGAAGGCATCCTCGACCGACAGATCCAGGTCACGGACCGAGGCCTCCGGCACCACCGCATACCAGCCGGTGGTGGGGTTGGGAGCGGTGGGAATGAACACGCTCAGCATCGGCTGATCGAAGGCGCCCTGCATGCTGGCTGCCAGCACACCGGTGACGAAGCCGAGGGCATAGGAGCCCTCTCGGGGGTACTCCACCAGCACCACCCGGCGGAAGCGGGTTGAATTGTCCCGCAGAACGGTTTCAAGCAGTTGCTTGAGGGTCTTGTAGACGGAGCCGGCGAGGGGGATTCGCTGCAGGGTGCCCTCGCCGAAATCGAGCAGCCAGCGGCCGACGATGTTGCGGGCCATCAGACCGATCAGCAGGATGCCCAGCAGTGGCACCAGCAGACCCACCCCCAGATTGATCAGCTCCTGAAGCAGCGGGTTGAGGGTGTTGAACGGATTGAACTGCTTCGGGATGGAGGTCAGGAACGCCAGCACGAAGCGGCTCACCGTGGTGGCCAGCCAGATGGTGGTGGCCAGGGGGATGACCACCAGCAGGCCGGCGATCAGATCGTTCTTGAGATCCTGCTGCAGGCGGGCCCCGAGCGGTTGATCAGGTCTGGGACTGGACTGCACCAAAGAGGGCCCCGGACGACCGGCCACACCAACACCTTCCGCAACCTAGCCAGGCGACCGACCGTCAGAGGAGGGCCGCCAGGGCCAGCAGGGTGAAGGCCACGGCCATGACGATCGCCGAGCCGGTGCCCACATAACGGCGCTGACTGACCGCCAGGGTGTTGGTGCGCTCCGCTTCCTCCACCTGCTGCTCCATCTGCTGGAGCTGCCGATCGATGAAGCCGCGGGCAGCCTGCTGCTTCTGCTCCGGAGTGGCCTGGGGGGGTACCTGGCCCGACTGTTCGGCCTGGCGCACCAGTTGCTCGAGCACCTCGGGATTCTGGCTCTGCTGCCGGGCCATCTCCAGCTGGGAACGCCGGGCCTGCAGGGACTGCTCCGACTCGGCCGAGAGCACCCCGTCGCCGCTGATCGAGACGGGAACCGCCACCGCCAGCGCGATGGCCAGCACGGCGGCGATCACCCCGACCAGCCAACGCAGCGGCGTGCGGCCCGCCTGGGGCTCGTCGAGGCGGGAGCCGAACAGAATCAGAATCAGACCCACGAGCGCCATGGGCGACTGGCTGACCAGCCGCTCCACCACGATCTGGCGGAACGCCTCCTCCTCCCAGCTCCAGGCTGAGAGCACCGCCGCGAGCTGCAGGACCAGCAGCACCACCAGGCTGAGGCCAAGCCAGCGCAGCAGGTAGCCAAGGCGTCCGTTCAAGGCAGGGGTCACAGCAGGATGACAATCTCGCGCAACTGTACGGGTGGAGACTGAACTGGCCCTCGCGCTGCGGCGGCAGGCCCGGGACCTGGGCTTCGATCCGGTGGGCATCGCCGCCGTTCCGGGAGATGGGCACCTGCCCCTGCGCACCGCCGCCCTGGAGCGCTGGCTGGCCGCCGGCCACCAGGGCTCGATGGCCTGGATGGCCGATCCCCGTCGTCGCGACGTGACCGCCCTGCTGCCAGGAGTCCGCAGTCTGCTGGCGGTGGGTCTGAACTACCACGTGGCCACCGATCGGACCGCGGGCAGCCTGGCGGTGGCCCGCTACGGCTGGGGACGCGACTACCACCGGGTGATCGAGGGCCGCCTGCGGCGCCTGGGCCGCTGGCTGGAGGGCCAGCGGCCGGGGCTGCGCTGGCGCGCCTGCGTCGACAGCGCCCCGCTGCTGGACAAGGCCTGGGCCGAGCAGGCCGGCATCGGCTGGATCGGCAAGAACGGCAACCTGATCCACCCACAGCGGGGCTCCTGGTTCCTGATCGGCCACCTGCTGATGGACCTGGACCTGCCGGCGGACGCCCCGGCCGAGCCATTCTGCGGCCGCTGCAGCCGCTGCCTCGACGCCTGCCCCACCGGGGCGATCACGGAGCCGTTCGTGGTGGATGCCCGCCGCTGCCTGGCCTTCCACACAATCGAGAGCCGGGAGCCGGAGCTGCCGGCCGAGATCGGGGCAGCCATGGGGCCGTGGGTGGCGGGCTGTGACATCTGCCAGGACGTCTGCCCCTGGAACCAGCAACCGCTGCCCAGCTCCGTGGATCCCGACCTCCAACCGCGGGAGTGGCTGCTGGATTTGCGGGCGGAGGAGGCCCTCACCTGGAGCGATCCCGACTGGCGGGCTCGGCTGCGGGGCTCGGCCCTGGGGCGGATCAAACCCTGGATGTGGCGCCGTAATCTGCGGGCCGCGGCCGGCGTCAGGCGCTCGGGGGGGACGGAACCCGACGCCTAGGCTGGTCCGAGCACTGAACGGGCTGGCTGGATATGGCACCGCGCTGGTACACGCATCTGGCGGCGGCCCCCCTGGCTCTGACGCTGGTGATCAGCTCCTCCCCCGCGGCCCTGGCCCTGGTGCCCTACGTCTACGTGCCCCGCACCCAGGAGCTCGAAGCCGCCGGTCTGGGCATCGCCCAGGCGGCCAGCCGCCTGCTGAGCCTGGGTCAGGCCGACGATGCGGCCCGGCTGGCGGGCCTGACGGTACGGCTGCTGCCCGACGACCCCCGCGGCTGGGTGCTCCTGGCCGAAGCGCAGCTGCGCAGCAACCAGTCGAAGCAGGCTAGTGAGGCCCTGGCCCGGGCCAAGCAGCTGGATCCAGCCAACCCGGGCATCTGGTTCGCCGAAGGATCCCTGGCCCTGCGGGACGGTCAGCCCGCCCAGGCGGTGGGCCTCCTGCAGGAAGGTCTGCGCCTCGACGGCAAGAATGCCGGCGCCCATTTCGATCTGGGCAACGCCCACCTGTTGCTCAACGAGCCCAGGGCCGCGCTGGGCTCGTTCGAGCGGGCCGCCGGTCTGCGCAAGGACTTCTGGGAAGCGATCAACAACCAGGGACTGGTGCTGTTCGAACTGGGCCAGAACCGGGACGCCATCCAGCGCTGGCGCCGCTGTCTGGCGATCAATCCCCAGGCCGCTGAACCCATGCTGGCCCTGGCGGCTGGCCTCAGCGCCAACCCCGAGGGGGAGCAGGAAGCCCTTGATCTGGCTGGGCGGGCTCTGGCGATCGAACCCAACTACGTGCTGGAGAGCTATCAGACCGAACAGCTCTGGGGTCCGAAGCTGCGCCGGCAGACCCGTGAGCTGCTGGCCGCACCGGCTCTCAAGGCGGCGGTGGACCGGGCCAACGCCAACGCCAGTGGCAGCAGCGACTCCGACGAGGAACCCGCCGGCTAGGGCCTCCGGGCGAGATCTGTAGGCTGAGCCCCTTCCGCCCTCAGACCCCAGACCCGGATGGCCGAGGAGCGCGTTCAACCGATCGCCCTGCATCAGGAGATGCAGCGCTCCTACCTCGAGTACGCGATGAGCGTGATCGTGGGTCGGGCCCTGCCGGATGTGCGCGATGGCCTCAAGCCGGTGCAGCGCCGCATCCTGTTCGCCATGCACGAGCTGGGTCTGACCCCGGACCGGCCCTACCGCAAGTGCGCCCGGGTGGTGGGGGACGTGCTCGGCAAATACCACCCCCACGGCGATCAGGCCGTCTACGACGCGCTGGTGCGCCTGGTCCAGACCTTCGCCAGCCGCCATCCCCTGCTCGATGGCCACGGCAACTTCGGCTCGGTGGACGATGACCCGCCGGCCGCCATGCGGTACACCGAAACCCGGCTGGCCCCGATCGCCCACCAGGCCCTGCTCGATGAGATCGGCGACGACACGGTCGATTTCGCCTCGAACTTCGATGGCTCCCAGCAGGAGCCCACGGTGCTGCCGGCCCAGCTGCCCTTCCTGCTGCTCAACGGCTGCTCCGGCATCGCCGTCGGCATGGCCACCAGCATTCCCCCCCACAACCTGGGCGAAGTGGTGGACGCCCTGATCGCCCTGATCCGCCGGCCCGATCTGGACGAGGAGAGCCTGCTGAAGCTGGTGCCGGGCCCCGACTTCCCGACCGGAGGCGAGGTGCTCACCGGCAGCGGCCTGCGCGACACCTACCGATCCGGCCGCGGCAGCATTCCGATGCGGGGGGTGGCCCACACCGAGGAAATCCAGCCCGGAAAAGGTCGCCATCGTCGCGCCGCCGTGGTGGTGACCGAGCTGCCCTACCAGCTCAGCAAGGCGGGCTGGATCGAGAAGCTCGCCGAGCAAGTGAATGACGGCAAGATCGGCGGCATCGCCGACATCCGCGACGAGAGCGACCGCGACGGCATGCGGGTGGTGATCGAACTGCGCCGCGATGCGGAAGCCGAGAAGGTGCTCAGTGAACTGCAGCGCCGCACCTCGCTACAGAGCAACTTCGGCGCGATCCTGCTGGCCCTCGTCGACGGACAGCCCCAGCAGCTCAGCCTGCGGCAGCTGCTCAACGCCTTCCTGGATTACCGGGAACTGACCCTGATCCGCCGAACCCGGCATGCCCTGAAGCGCTGTGAGGATCGTCTGGAGGTGGTGGAGGGCCTGATCCGCGCCCTCGACGCCCTGCCGGAGGTGATCGAGCGGATCCAGGCGGCGAGTGATGCCGCCGCCGCCCGCGCCAGCCTGCAGGTTCACTTCGACCTGAACGAACGCCAGGCCGACGCCGTGCTGGCGATGCCGCTGCGCCGCCTGACCAGCCTCGAGCAGGACGGATTGCGCAAGGAGGCGTGCGAGCTCGCCGCCGAGTCGGAGCGGCTTCGCCACCTCCTGCTAGATCGGCCGGCCCTGCTGCTGGCCATGACGGCGGAGCTCAAGGCTCTCCGCAAGCGGTTCGCCACCCCTCGACGCACCCGCCTGGTGGCCGGTGGCGACGAACTGGTGGCCCAGCGGGCCGCCGCCGTGCGGCCCAACACGGAGCTGCAGCGGCAGCAGGCCCTTGACGCCCTTGCCCCGGATGGACGGCTGCTGATCCAGAGCGATGGCCTGGTCAGGATCGTGGCTCCGCAGCAGCTGGGCCGCCTGCATCTCGAGGAACCCGCCCCGCTGGGGGACCATCCGAGCCCGGCCCGGCTGATCCTGCCGGTGAGTGGCAAGCCGGCCGTGCTGGCCTTCACGGCCGCCGGGAAGGTGGCGCTGCTGCGCTGGGAGTTCTCCGGTCAGCAACCTGGCCCCCTGGAGTCGTTCCTGCCCGAGAGCCTGGCGGGGGATCCGGTGGTCCAGCTGCTGCCCCTGCCGGCAGCGCCCTCGGGCAGCCTGGGTCTGCTCAGCAGCGACGGCCGCTTCAAACGGCTGCCGATCGACACCTTTCTGGAGCTCTCCGGCCGGGCCGCCACCGTGCTGAAACTCAAGGACGGCGTCCAGCTCAGGCGGGTGGTGGGAGGGCCGTCCGGGGTTGATCTGGTGGTGGCATCCAGCACCGGGCGGCTACTGCGCCTGCCGTTGAACGATGCCAGCCTGCCGCTGATGGGCAAGACCGCCCAGGGACCAGTGCTGCTGCGGCTGCTGCCCGGCGAGAGCGTGGTGGGTGCCGCCTGCGTGGCCGTCGACGGGGATGTGCTGCTGGCCACGGCCCGAGGCCAGGTGAAGCGGTTGGCGGTGGACAGCCTGCGGCCCTGCGATCGGGGTGATCTGGGTCAGATCGGTCTCCGCTTCAACGAGCGCGATGACACCCTGGTGGATCTGAGGGCGGCGGAGCAGGCCTTGGTGGCAGTCTGCCTGGTGAGTGGCCGCAGTCTGCGGCTGGCGGTGGACGAACTGGAGCGTCAGGACGGCGGCGGCAGCGGCGGCGACCTGGGCCTGGCCGCCGGGGATCGGGTCAGGGAGTTGGTGCCACTTCTGTCCTGAACGTGGCGGCCAGGCCCGTGGGCTCCAGCATCAGCTTGCTGGAGCGCACCGACTCGTCCATCTCGATCGGATAGTTCCCGTCGAAGCAGGCGGTGCAGAAGTGGGAGGAATGGTCGTGGGCGGCATCCAGCATGGCCTCCTGGCTCAGGTAGGCGAGGGAATCGACGCCGAGGTGCTGGCTGATTTCGGAGAGCGTGAGACGGGCCGCGATCAGCTGATCCTGGTTGTCGGTGTCGATGCCGTAGAAGCATGGATGGGTGACGGGAGGGGAACTGATCCGCATGTGCACCTCGGTGGCACCGGCCTCTCGCAGGGCCTGCACGAGCTTGCGGCTCGTGGTTCCCCTCACGATCGAATCGTCGATCACCACCACCCGTTTGCCGGCCAGGACATCGGGAAGGGGATTGAGCTTGACCCGGATGCCCGCCTCCCGCATCGCCTGGGTGGGCTGGATGAAGGTGCGGCCCACATAGCGGTTCTTGATCAGCCCGTCGGCGAAGGGGATGCCACTCACCTTCGAGTAGCCGATGGCGGCGGGGATGCCGGAATCGGGCACCCCGATCACGATGTCGGCCTCGACCGAGGCCTCCCCGGCCAGCAACTCGCCGATGCGATGGCGGTAGCTATAGAGAGATTCGCCGAAGAAGCGACTGTCGGGCCGGGCGAAGTAGATCATCTCGAAGACGCACAGTCGGGCCGGCTCCTCGATCCAGCGCTGACGGGTCGGCACCGGATCACCGGCGTCGAAGCGGATCAGTTCGCCCGGGGCGACATCGCCGTCGTAGGCGGCGCCGATGATGTCGAGACCGCAGGTCTCGCTGCTCACCACCCACTGGCCCTGGTGCTTTTCCCCCAGGTGGCCGAAGACCAGCGGACGCACCCCATGGCCATCGCGCAGGGCGAACAGGGCCTCGGGAGTGCCGATCGCCAGGCTGAAGGCGCCCCGGCAGCAGCCGGCGGCCTGCCGGATCGCCGCTTCCCAGCCCAGCCCACCATCGACGGCATGCTGCAGCGCGAAGGCGATCAGCTCGGAATCGGTGGTGGAAGTGAACTGGATCTCGCTGGAGCGCACGGTCTCGCGCAGCTCGTCGACATTGACGATGTTGCCGTTGTGGGCCAGGGCGAACGGGCCCAGGCGGGTCATCAGCACCACCGGTTGCGCATTGCAGACCCGGCTGCTGCCGGTGGTCGAGTAGCGGTTGTGGCCGATGGCCAGGTCGCCGGGCATGCGCTCCAGCACCGCCTGGTCGAACACCTGGCTGACCAGGCCCATGTCCTTGTGGAGACGGATCCGGGATCCGTTGAACACGGCGATGCCGGCCGATTCCTGGCCCCGGTGCTGCAGGGCGTAGAGCCCGAAGT
>CAYGQY010000065.1:0-8091 GCA_964352195.1 uncultured bacterium | reverse complement strand
GCCTATGCCCCTCCCCTGAGGCCCCGTGCCTCGGCTCCGCCGGTCGGGGACATGGCCGTGGGAAGCATGGTGCTGCGCAACCGCAGCTTCGTGAACGTCAGCGGGCCGCAGGTGACCATGACCCTGCGCAACGCCCCGCCCCGGGACGCCCTGATGGCCCTCGCCCAGCTGGGTGGCTACGGCTTCGTCTATGTCGATGCGGACCCCGTCCCCGGCGCGGCCGGCCAGCTGCCCCAGGGGGCTCCGCCGGTGTCGATCGCCTTCCGGGGCGAGAGCTACGCCCGGGCGATCAATGCCGTGCTGCTGGCCGCAGGACTGCAGGGCAAGTTGGAAGGCAACATGATCGTGGCCGGCCCCACCGTGCTCAGTAAAACCTTCGGCACCCAGCTCTCGAAGGTCTACCGGTTGAACCAGGTCTCGGCCAGTTCCGCCGCCGATTACCTGGCCAGCCTCGGCGCCACGATCAACAAGACCTTCACCACCACCTCCACCTCCCAGGAGGTGACCTCCACCGGCACTCCGGCCAACAACACGGCGGCCTCCACCGCCACCACGGCCACCACCACCCAGATCAATTCCTTCGGCGCCAGCCAGGGTCCCCTGCTGGGGCTGATCGGCACCACCGACTCACGGCTGGGCACGATCACCCTGGTGGGGGAACCGCCGCTGGTGTCGGTGGCTGAAGCCTATCTGAAACAGCTCGATCTGCGCCAGCGCCAGGTGGCCCTGGCCGTGCGTCTTCTTGATGTCAACCTGGAGAATGATCAGGAGATTGCCAACAGTTTCGCCTTCCGCTGGGGGAACAATTTCATTGTCAACGATGCGGGCCAGCTCCTCGGGGCGTTTGGACGCAACCTTCCCCCCACGGCTGCCGAATTCGCCCTTCAGTCCCAGGGCCTGCTCGCTCCGGGTCTGAATCCTGGCCTCCAGTATCCCAGGGATAATTTCTTTGATTTCGTGCGAGCCCAGATCCAGTCGCGCAACACCAAGCTGCTGGCCAGTCCCACGCTGATCCTCCAGGAGAATCCCTCCCTGCTGCGTGAAACCTCCGGCGGCGGCAACGGCAGCGGCAATGGAGATTCCAACCAGGGGCTCGATGCCTACACGATCGATTCACCGATCGGCCGCCGTCGGGCCAACGAGGCCGCTGTCCGGGTCGGCACCAACGTGGTCACCAACGTGGATGTGACCCAGCAGGAGAACGGCGGCACCCAGTGCGAGCTGGAGCTCTCCACCGCCGGCCTGGTGCTCGGCGCCCGGATCGAGAAGATCGACGACAACGGGTTCGTCACCTTTTCCCTCTCCCCCAGTGTGTCTGCCGTGACCGACACGATCCCGGGGCCCCCCACCTGCACGTCGGAGATCAGCATCTTGAGCGTGCGCCGGCTCGATACGGGAGCGCTGCGGGTACGCGACGGACAGACCCTGATCCTCACGGGTGTGATTTCCGACTTCGATGTGGCGGAGGTCTCGAAATGGCCGATCCTGGGCGACCTGCCCCTGGTGGGCCAGTTCTTTCGGGGGTCAACGAACTCCCGCCAGAAGCGTGAGCTGGTGATCATGGTCACCCCGAGGATCATCAACGACGACGAAGGCGGCCTGTTCGGCTATGGCTACCAGCCCTCCAGCCAGGACGCCCGTCAGTTCTTCTCGGCCCCCCAGTGAGCGGCACGGCCCGCTGAGATGTCAGGCTTGAGCCGGCTGCGAACCGGTCAGCCCCCTCAGGGCATGGATCGTGCTCTGAGCCAGTGGATCCTGTTCTCAGCCGTTTGGATGGAGCACAGTTCGACCCAGTGCTGGATAGCGGCGGGTTGATCCTGGATTGAGGTGGGGACGCTCCCAATTCAGCTTGTTCTGGGCAAACTGTTGCCGGATGCTCCGGTGCCGTGATTCGGGGTCAGGGCCGGAATCCAGGAGTGCCTGGGCCAGAATCTGGCAGCGATCCAGGCCAAAACTGATCTCATCGTGCGGAGATTCGGCGACTCCGATACCGGGGGCAAGCGGCTCGGTGAACAGGGGAATCGGATCTCGTAGGTACGGTTGCAGCTCGACGGCATGGTCCCGCAAGACGGAATGAAGATCGGGGTAGTGGAGGCTCTCCAGGTGGAGGATTGTCGCGTCAAATCGCCGATCGCTCAGGGGCTCATGCAGGGCTTTTAAAGTGAAGGGATGACCCAGGCGGTTGAGGGCTTCGGTGAGCAGGTGCATCAACACAATCACCCCCTTGGAGCTGACATTGAAATAGACGTCCATGCAGGGCTGATCCGCCGCTGGTTGTCCCCCGTTTCCAATCGCCATGTAGTACTCCCCCAGCAGATAGGCATTCGGGAGTCGCAGGCTCACGGCAGTGCCAACTGGGAGTGACGGCAACCGGTCTCCTTCGAAGTGTTGTGCTGTTGGCGGTGTGACCGGAGCTACATCGAGGCAAGGATTGACCCAGAGTCGGAGACCGTCTTTTTCGACATGAGCACGATCGCCCTCCGTTCGGATCACCTCCCAGCCAGAATCCAGGAAACCTGTGCCACTGTTGGCCGTCTGGATCTGCTCAAAGAAATGCATCGTCCCTTCGGGATCGATCCTGGAGCCCCTGTCCTGGGGAGGGGGAGAAGTTCGCTTCTCCTGCTCACCGCTGAAATAAATGTCATACAGGTAATTTCTAACCTGGCGTAATACGTAAGCTTGCCGATGTTCCTCCGAAAGGGACCTGTAACGTTGCTCATCCTTGCCAGAGGGAGTAGCGCCCAATGGTTGAGTCAGATCGAGCGGGAGATAGGACGGATGCTCGATCAGTGGAGGCTCCACCAGGAGATTTCTGACCAGATCGGCCAGCGCACTGTCCCGGGAATAGTGTTCAACCCAACCGGGGGGGGAGGCCTTCGCCAGTTGCTCGTTCGGGCCCTGGGTTGACGGGATCGGAGCGATTGACTCGGTGATCTGGGTGTGGGGATGGAACTCCCAGGAGGAGAATGTTGTGCATCCAAACACCGTGATCCGGGCGGATTCAGGTTGGCACAACAGGGACTTAGCCACCTGCAGCATGGCAATCTCCAGATTGCCAAACGGCTCTCGGTAATGCAATCGTTCCTGAATGGCCTCAATCAGCCCTAGGCCGGCAAAGCGCAAGACCCGGTCCACAAAATCAGGAAACCTCACTCCAATCCGAGGAAACTGAGAGAGATAAGCCTGGAGGAACTCCGTCAGAGAGGGTTGCAGGGTGACCAGGGGTATGGTGGCCAGCCGTAGGGCCACGGCGATATCAATATCCCGGCTCAGCCTGAGACTCTGGAGCCAGAGTCTCAGATATTCAGCAACGACAGCCCCCACATCAAATGCTGGATCGCCCCAGGCCCATTGCTCCCAATCAATCACGCGGATGATCCCCTGCCCGTCCGGCAGGTGAAGCGATGCCGGGGAAGCTGGTAAGGGCGAGGTTGGCCAGCGTGGCCAATCCCGATGCAGTAAGATATTGTTAAACTTCAAATCATTGTGGATCAAACAACAGGGTGCATAATCCGCTTCTAATTGGGCAATGGCCTGGGACAAGTGATCGGAGCGCTGGTACAGCTTGTAGAACATCAAGCCATCCACGGAGATCCGCTTGAACAGGTCAGGGGTCAGATTCTCCAGCTCTCCATGAAAATCTGGGACGTTGTAGTGATCTGTGGTAAGACCAGCCTTTCCCGGATCTAATTCAAGCCGGTACTCTTGCCGTTGAAAAGTGGCTTGGTGAAGCGTGGCGAGAGAGATCCCCAGAACCGCAGCTATTGTTGTAGAGAACTGATGGGTATCTCGATAAAACTCACCTAGATCGGAGTAGTGCTCCAGGAAGGCTGTGATCAGGATCCTGTTGGCGGGATCAAAATCCACCCACGCGGAGACCAGCGACTGGAGGGAACGCAATTCCTCATGGTTGCTCAATAGTGTATGGATTCGCCACTCTTGTTGAAAATCAGATTTTGAATTCCCTGTGCGATCCGGGGGCTGCTGCTTCACCAGCAGGCTGGTTGGGATGTTGCTGGTCGGTTTTCCCGTCGCTAATTTCACCAGCAGGTTGTGATTTTTGCCCCGAAGTGGTTTGACTGATAGAAGAGTGTCCTCGCCATGGCATCGGCCATGCTGAACCAGATAATCCAGGATGGTGGTGTCGTCCAGGCGCACAAGCATGGTCAACCTGGTTCGCAGTCATGGTCCATCGGTCCAACCCTCCAAGACGTCCTGATGAGCACTCCGGGCGAGCCTTCGCCAAGGTTTCGAGAGGGCCGGAGGGCCTTCTCGAAACCACGACAGGTCCGAACCGGTGTTGGGGGGTCAGCCCCTGAGCTGAACAGGGATCGGGTGGTCCCCGTTCATGGGCTCAATCGAAAGCACGCCGGCGGCTGCGGCGGCTGCGACGGGTAGGGCGGCTCATCCGGCTCATCCGGCTGCGGCGGCTGCGGCGGCGATTACCCCCTGAGATCGATGATTCATCCTCGGGGTTGAGATCCTTGAGGAAACTCTCGGACCCTGAAAGCAGATCCAGTCCCAGCAGCTTGCTGTCTCGTGCGAATTCGTTGGACATCTGTGATTCTCCTTGCTGGCCACAGGCCAGAAACCATGGGTCAAGATGGATCGAAGCGGTGATTGGGGCACCATGCTGCATTGACTGCCGCAGGTGGTCATCGCTTCGATCCATCGGTTCAGCCCGGGTGGCTGAACTGCAGGAAGAGTAAAAGCTGGTTGGTAAGAGAACGGTACGAAGCTGGCAAGAATGCTCTTACGGTTGGGTTGTGCGATCGGGCCGGCTGGCTGGGCTGTCCACGGTTCCCTTCCAGGACCCGAGCCCGCCAGCCCAGAGCCCTGCCAGGGCCTGGACCCCGCCTGCGGGGACATGCCAGGCCGAGGGTCTCAGCGGGGAAAGCTGACGGTGAACGTGGTGCTCTGTCCGGGCTGGCTTTCAACGGAGATCGCCCCGTGGTGGCGGTGCACAATCTCCTGGGCGATGGCCAAGCCCAGGCCCGCGCCGCCCATGCTGCGGGAGCGCGACTTCTCCACGCGGTAAAAGCGTTCAAACAAATGGGGTAAATGGTCTGGAGCGATTCCGGCTCCCGTGTTGCTGACCGTGACTTGAACATCGTGCTGCTGACCAACCGCTCTCAGAGTGACCTTGCCCTGGGCGGGCGTGTGTTTCACGGCATTATCGAGAAGATTAAGAAACAACCGAATCAGATGATCCGGGCTTCCATGAATCTTGAGATCGGGTTCAATATCGGTGAAATAATCAAGGTGCCGCAGATCGACTAAGGGTTGAATCTGCATGGTGATCGCCTCCAGCAAATCACTCAGATCAATCCTTTCCAGATGCCCATTCTCGTGTTTCTGCTCCAGCCGGGAGAGGAGTAACAGATCGCTGCTGAGGCGAATCAAGCGATCGACTTCCTGCCCGATTGTTTGCAGCGTTTCCACATACGCCGCCGCGCTACGGGGTTGACTCAGGGTGACTTGCAAACGGCCTTTGAGGGCGGTCAGGGGAGTGCGGAGTTCATGGGAAGCATCAGCTGTGAAGCGTCTTTCGTATTCAAAGGTGTCCTCCAGTGAGTCGAGCATCTCATCAAAGAGAGTGGCCAGCCGTGCGAGTTCATCATTTGTTGTGCCAGAATAGTGAATCCGTTGAGTCAGATCGCCACTGACCCGGATCTGTTCGGTCGTTCGCGTGATTGTCCCGATCGGCTTGAGTGCCCTGTTGGCTAGGAACAGGCCGCCGAGCCCAACCATGCCAAGCAGAAAGGGAATCTTCAGGAGGTGGCGATGCAGCAGATTTCGTAAGGTGACGTCAACGGACTGCAAAGACTGAGCGACTTTCAGCCATCCGGATCGACTGCCATCGGGAGCTAGAACCTCTTTCGTCAAGGTCCGCCAGCGCCCCTCTCGCGTGGCCACAGTCTGGAAACCAGGCTTGAGATCCTGTTGTCTGGACAGGGAGAGTGAGTCTCCAAAGCGTTCTTTCACGGATCCATCTCTCCCCAGCAGGTAAATTTCAACTCCAGCTTCGTTGAGCAGCGCAGCTAAGGCCGGTGCATCCTTGCGGGGATCAAATACCAGGGTGTCAACTTCATCATCCAGATTCTTTCGGGCCTGAATGGCACTCACGGACAGGGAGCGGTCGGTCTGGCTCAAGAGGATCTGGCGGAACTCAAAATAAATGAACGTGTCGGAGGCAAGCATGGACAGGCCTGCCAGCAGGCTGTACCAGGCAACCAGGCGAAATCGCAGATTCTGCCAAGGCTTCACGTATGTCATGTGCCTAATCGCCAGGGGCAATGTCGTCGTCTGGCTTGATGCAGTATCCAACACCGCGCACGGTCTTGATCAGCGAAGAGGGCTCCTTCCGATCAATCTTTCGCCGGAGATACCCGATATACACATCAATCACCTTGAAATCTCCATAGAAGTCAAAGCTCCAGACATGCTGGGCAATCTGGGTCCGACTGAGCACATGGTCCGCATGGCGCATCAGGTACTCCAGAAGGGCAAACTCACGGGGACTGAGATCAATGGGGCGATCCCCGCGCTTGACGCTGCGTTGGCCTGTGTCCATCTCCAGATTGCCCACCTTGAGCACCACGTCTGTATGGAGTGGGGGGCGTCTCAGCAATGCCCGCAATCGAGCCAGCAGTTCTGTGAAATCAAATGGCTTGATCAGGTAATCGTCAGCCCCTGCATCCAGACCCAGCACGCGATCGTGCACCGTGTCCAGTGCCGTCAACAGCAGCACCGGCGTCTGTAATCCCTGTTTCCGCAGTTCCTTCAGGGCGCTCAATCCATCCAGCTCGGGCAGCAGGACATCCAGTACGATCACGTCATAATCGGCGGCCATCGCAAAGTCGACCCCCTCACGGCCATTGGAGGCCAGATCGATGGCATAGCCAGCTTCGCTGAGCCCTTGATGGATAAATCTGGAAATACCGGAATCATCCTCCACCACTAAGATGCGCATGCTGGATTAGTCCATGTCTGCCAATGGATTCATGGCCGCCGTCACACCAAGGGGTCCAGGCTACCTTGCTTGGAGGGGCTGATTTTCCCCCCTGCGCCGGGAGCGAACGCACGCCTCGGGGTTGAATCCCCACGGTTCAGCATCGGCCCACCCCAGCGCCTCCGGGATCGGCCGGCCACGGGTGGGTTCACAGCGCCATCGGGATGAGGGCCTTGGCTGCGATCGGTGCCAGGAAGGAGAACACCGCCATGGCGCCGCCCATCAACTGGGTGCCCATGCCGTTTCCCCCCTTGGCCCCCGTGGCACTGGCCTGCAGGCGGCTGGAGGCCTCCCGCAGCTGGGCGGCGTTCTCCGGTTCTCCCCCCCGCTCGTAGAGCCCGGCGGCGTAGCCGAAATCCTGGGCCGCCAGCCCCGTCTTGCCCTGCTCACTGCGGGCGATCCCCCGCGCCACCCAGCTGATGGCGGCGTCGGGCTGCTTGCGGATGGCCTCGCCGAAGAACCGCTCCGAATCTGGAAATCGCCCCTGCCGCGCCGCGTCCACACCGGCGTTGTGGAGCTCCGCGTAGCTCTGCTGGGCGGGATCGATGCCGGTGGCGCCCTGCCAGTGGGTCCCCGAGAGCGCGGAGGGGTCGAAGCGGGCGCCGCTGAGGTCCGCCTGGCGCAGGTCGGTGCCCTTCAGCTGCGCTCCGCGCAGGTCGGCGCCCCGCAGGGAGGCGCCGAGCAGGCTGGTGAAGCTCAGATCGGCCCCCTCGAGCCGGGCGCCATCGAGCCGGGCCCGGCTCAGATTCGCCCGGTCCAGCCGGGCGCCGCGCAGGTCGCTGTCCCGCAGGTCGGCACCGGCCAGATCCGCATCGCTGAGCTGGCAGCCGCTGCACTGCTTCGTCTCCAGCAGCTGGATCAGGGGCTGCAGCGTGCTGGCGCCTGCCGAGGTCGATGCCCCACCGAGCAGGGCCAGGCCCCAGGCCCCGGCCAGGAGGAGACCCCGCCTGGGGCGAGCCCGGTGGGGATGGTGGCGGGCGAGCTGGAACACGGGTGGTTGGGGACCGCTTGCGGCTGTTCTACCGGGGACCAGCCCCGCTGTCGAAGCCTCGATCAGCCCGGGCACACCGTTGCAGGGT
>CAYGQY010000064.1:0-8108 GCA_964352195.1 uncultured bacterium | reverse complement strand
AGATCAATAGATGGTGGGCACGAAGAACTGCTCGTTCATGGGGGGCCGGATGTAGTCACTTCCACTCTTGCGTGGCGGCAGTTCGATCGCTTCGGGGGTCATGTCCTCGTAAGGAATCTTGCCCAGCACATGGCGGATGCAGTTCAGGCGGGCCCGGCGCTTGTCATCGGCCTCAACGGTGAACCAGGGGGCTTCCGGGATGTTCGTGTGGGAAAACATCTGATCCTTGGCCTTGGAGAACTCCACCCAGCGGTCGCGGGATTCGAGATCCATCGGACTGAGTTTCCAGCGGCGAGCGGGATCATCGAGACGGGAGCGAAACCTCAGTTCCTGTTCATCATCGCTCACCGAAAACCAATATTTCAGCACCGTGATCCCAGACCGCACCAACATGCGCTCAAACTGGGGACAGGACTGCATGAACTCATCCACCTGGGGTTCGGTGCAGAACCCCATCACCCGCTCCACCCCCGCCCGGTTGTACCAGCTGCGATCGAACAGCACGATCTCTCCCGCCGCCGGAAAATGTTCCACATAGCGCTGGAAATACCACTGGGTCTTCTGCTGGTCGGAAGGAGTGCCCAGGGCAATGACATTGCAGCCGCGGGGGTTGAGCGGCTCGGTGATCCGTTTGATCGCTCCACCCTTCCCGGCGGCATCACGCCCTTCGAACAGGATCACCAGTCGGTAACCGACATGCTTGACCCAGTACTGCATCTTGACCAGCTCCACCTGGAGCTTTTCAAGTTCCTTCTCGTAGAACTTTTTGCTGAGCTTGGCAGTGGGCTGAGGGAGATTGAGCTCGTCTTCGGATTCCCCGAGGAGGTGGGAGGGGTGGTAGCGGTCGTTCAGACCGTTGCCGAAGTGAGGAGCGTGCAGGGTGGCGGTGAGTCCGGATGTCTTGTCTCCGCCCCGTGCTTTGGCGTGTTTCTCGGCCTTGCCTTTCCCTTTGGACTTCTCCTTGCCTTTACCCATGGGGTCCGGCTCCAGATGCGTGGGGCGATCCTTCCCTTCTAGAGGAAGGTTCCTGGCCTTGCAGCCCCAGCCCGGCAGATTGTTGAGCCCCTGACATGCCGATTCCGTCGGGGGCCGCTTCAGGGGCCGTCGTGAGCCGCCAGAGAGCGGCCGGTGAAGCTGACGCAGAACCCCGCCTGGGCTGGCACCGCCGCCGCCCCCAGCCGTACCTCACCGCCGTGGCTGCGGGCCACCCGCTGGGCGATCGCCAGGCCGAGGCCACAGTGTCCATGCCCGCTGCGCGCCTCATCAAGCCGCTGGAAGGGCATCAGGGCCTGGGAGCGACGATCCGCCGCGATTCCGGGGCCCCGGTCCCAGACCTGCAGCTCGAATCCATCGACGTCCCACGGCCGCAGCAGCAGCCGCACCGGCGGCTCGCCGTAGCTCAGGGCGTTATCGACCAGGTTGGCCACCGCCCGACCGAGGGCGATTGGCTGGACCCGGGCGGTCACCGGGGTGAGATCCAGCTCAAGGGGCTGGCCGTCGTAGCGGGCCGCCAGCTCCGCCAGCAGCTCCGCCAGCGGCACGGTCACCGCCGCTTCCGCGGCACCGCCGCCGGCGAAGAGCAGGAACTGGCCGGTGATCCGCTCCAGGTCGTCGAGATCGGCCTCCGCCTTGGCCCGCCCCTGGGGATCCAGACCTGCCGGCGCCGCGCGGTCGCCGGGAACCGGACTGCCCAGCAGGGAGAGGCGAAGCCGTAGCCGGGTGAGGGGGGTCTTGAGGTCATGGGCGATGCCGGCCAGCATGGTGGCCCGCTCACTCTCACTGTCCTCAAGCCGCTCCAGCATGGCGTTGAAGTGTCGGGCCAGCTGGCGCACCTCCGGCGCGCCCCGCTGGGGCAGGGGTTCCGGCTGGGCCTCCAGTCCGACCCGGCCGAGGGCCCGTTCCAGCTGTTGCAGGGGTCGCTGCACTTCCAGCACCAGGAAGAGGGCACCGGCCATCACGCTGCCGCTGATCAGCGACAGCGTGAGCAGCAGCGGATCCGGGGGCCAGCCCAGCTGGGGCCGGATCGCCGCATAGAGCCACACGGGTTCAAGCGGTGAGGCGAGCTCGATCCACACCCCCCGGGCCTCGCCACGGCTTGGCACCACCTGGGGGCAGCGGGGCAGGCGACGGCACAGTTCCAGCTGGAGCTGATTGGCCTGGCGGTCCAGCAGCCCGTCGTCCCCCCGGCCCAGCAGACCGCGGCGCGGCGGCGGCGGTGGCGGCTGTCCCACCCCCAGCTGCAGGCCACTGAGCTGGGAGACGGTCGCCGGTGGGAAGCGCTCCAGGGTCAGCTCGGAGAGCCGGAGGTTGAGGGCCACCTGGGGACCCATCTGGGCGATCTGGGCCTGGCCCAGCCGGGTGCCCAGCAACGCCTGCAGCACCAGCAGGCTGGTGACCCATCCTCCCAGGAAGAAGCCCCCCAGGCGCAACAGCAGGGCGCCGGACCGCACGGAGGGCGCCATCGGTCAGCGGTTGCGCGGGGCGCCGTCGGGGACGAACACGTAGCCGTAGCCCCAGACCGTCTGCAGGTAGCGGGGCCGGCTCGGATCCGGCTCCACCAGCCGCCTCACCCGCGAGACCTGCACATCCATGCTCCGGCTGTCCGTGTCGCTGTCGGGCCCTCGCGCCAGCTCGATCAGCCGTTCCCGCGACAGGGGGCGATGGGGATGCTGGACGAATGCCGCCAGCAGACTGAACTCACCACTGGTGATGGTCACTGTTTCCCCGGAGCGCTGCAGGGTCCGGGCGGAGAGATCCAGCTGGTTGTCGCCGAAGGTCACCACCTCCCCATCCGCCAGGGGGGTGCCGGCCGGCAGGCAGGCCCGGCGCCGCAGCACCGATTCGATCCGGGCCATCAGCTCCCGGGGGAGGAAGGGCTTGGCCAGGTAGTCGTCGGCACCCTGCTCCAGGCCGATGATGCGGTCCACGGCCTCGCCCCGGGCGGTGAGCATCACCACCGGCAGGTCGTCACCGTTGTCCCGGAGCCGCCGCAACAGGGTCAGCCCGTCGTCGCCGGGCAGCATCAGGTCGAGCACCACCAGATCCGGCCGCTGGAACTCGAGACGGGCCATCAGCTGGCGCCCGTCGGTCAGGCAGCGCACCTCGTAGCCCTGGTCGGTGAGGGACGTGCCGAGGAGCTGGCGCAGTTCGGGGTCGTCATCCACCACCCAGATGGTGTGGGTCCGACTCATGGGAGGACGCGGCGGTTGAGCCGACTGTATGGAGCTGGGGCCAGGCCGCCCGCCCGGCGACCCCTCCGGGCCTGTCCAAACGTGTCCGCTGGCGCCATCAGTCCGATCCAGTCATCGATTGCCAACCGCCGCAGGGATCCACTCATCGACCATCCACGGCCAGGTCCATAGGGTGACGCCATGGTCTCCCCCTTACCACCGGCGCCCAACCAGTCGTCTGGCCGGGCCATCGGAGCGTGGGCCGTTCTGGTGCTTCTCCAGGTCGCGGGCCCGCTGGCGGGCCCCCTGGCCGCCCAGCAGTCTCCGCAGCTGGAGCGCTACCAGCGCCGGATGGAAGCGTGGTTTCAGCGTCTTGATCGCAACCGCGATGGGCGGCTCAGCCCCGTCGAAGTGCGGGGAAACTCGTTTCTGGAGCTGAATTTTCAACGGCTGGATGGCGACAACCGCGGCTACCTGATCCCCGCCGATCTCGCCCCATCCCAGCGCCACCTCCTGGGGGAGCGGATCCGGGAAACCTTCCAGAACGCCGACCGCAACGGCAATGGGTCCTTGAGCCCGGCCGAGGCCAGAGCCTTCCCCTGGCTGCAGAAGCGCTTTGCGGAAGCCGATCGCAACGGTGATGGCGGGGTCACCCTGATGGAATTGTGGGACTTGCGCCGGTCCCTGGCTCCCCGCCGCTGAGCTCCGCCGCTGGGCGCCCCCTGTGCTCAGCGCTCGGACCGATCCGACGGACGGATGCGCACCACGGACCAGACCAGACGAGCGCAGCGGCCGGGCACCATCAGGGCGCCCCCGACTCCGGGCAGTGCCAGCCGCACCAGCCGGTACACCCCGTTGCCCAGCAGCAGCAGGGCCGAGATCGCCAGCGCCAGGAGGATGAGGATGCCCAGCATCTGGGCCACCCCGGTGATCAGCGTCACGACCCCGAGCCCGATGCGGCTGAGGCCGGCGATCAGGGTGCTGATCACCTCGCTGACGATCAGCAGCGAGTCGAGCCGTCCCGGCAGCTGCAGCAGGCCCACCAGCAGGCCCGCCCCCAGGCCGGTATTGAGCAGGGCGAACAGCACCTCCCGCCAGGGTGACGCCTTGCGGCGCTTGCGGGCGAACACGGTCCTGGGCCCGAGGGGGTGTCGAGCGGAGTCTCGCAGGCGGGTCATGGCTCGGGACCTCTCCTCTTCCCTGTGCTCTTAATCGAATGCGTGGCCGGCGCCGCGCATCCAGCGTTCGAACTCGATCAGGACCAGTTCGTTCGGGCAGTCCACCAGGCTCAGACCTCCCACGGTGCAGTCCCCCTGACCCCCGTGGTGCAGGGACAGGTGAAAATCCTTGCCGCTCAGACCGCAGACTTCGGGATCGCTGCGCACCACGACATCCAGGGAGGCACCGAGACGGATCACCCGGCGGCGGAGTTCGGACCAGGTCCTGCTCATCGATGCGGCATCGGGATCGTCGGGGCAAGCATGCGGGCTGATCGAAGCACGCTGGCCAGGCGTGCGTCTGATGCCATTCTCACGAGTGTGGCGCCTTCGGGCGTCCCGTCAACGCTGGGGCGAGACCCCTTCGGATTCCGCCGGGGCGGCCAACGGGGCCTCCGCCGGTGCTCCCGTGGGTTTCGGCAGGGGCACCATCAGGCTGACCGAGGCTGTCATCGCCAGGGCGGCCGCCCCGGCCAGTGGGGCGGCCAGCCGCTGGCGCAGCGGAATCCGCTCGCGGATCTCGCGGCGGGGCAGGGGACGATCCGGCGGCAGCGTGAAGCCCGCCTCGACCCGCGGATCCAGTCGCAGCAGATCCAGGCAACGCACCAGATCGGCCAGTTCGGCGTCATCGACGAGCAGCTCGAGGGGGGGGGTGTCGCTCTGGCTGCTGCGCAGGCGAATCCGATGGGCGGGAGTGGGGCCGTTCGAGGGTTCGATCACCACGGGATCCCCCTCCTGGCCGAAGCGTCGCGGCACCCCGCTGATCAGGTGCCGCGCGTAGGGAAGCACCACCACCAGCAGCGCTTCCAGGTGCTCCCGTTTCCCCTCCAGGGCCGGGCGTCCCACCAGGGCCAGCTCCCAGCCGGAGAGGATGCCGATCCGGTCCGGACCCTGGCCGGCCGACAGATCGGGCAGGCCCTCGACGCGAAGCCGGCAACCGGTCTGCTCGTAGCGGTAGCTGAGTTTCATGCCGAGGCATCCAGCAGGCTGGCCTTGAGGCGGGTGAAACCGCCGTTGCCGGCCCCGAAGGCCAGCCCCTGGATCAGATGGCGCCGCTGCAGCCGTCCCTCCAGCGGATCCAGCAGCTTCTGGACTCCCCCCCGGCGCGGATTGAAACGTTCGCGCACCAGTTCGTCGAGACGTCCCTGGAACAGGCTCCAGCGCTGGAGGCTGACCGCTTCGGGTTCCGATCCCGACAGCAGCTGGCGCAGCATCGGATAGAGCCGATCGGCCATCGCGCAGAGAAGCGTGATCAGTGCATCGGTCTCGGACTCGCTCAGGACACCCCGTCGGCAGGAGAGTCGCAGGGGGTTGTGGCAGCGCCGTTTCCACAGCTCGACGCGGTTGGGGAAGATCGCCCCCAGCCCCAGCTGTCCGGCCATCCAGACCATGGCTTCCCCGCCGTTGAGATCAAGGGCCTCCACGCTGAGCAGCATCAGATCGAGCCGCTCGAGGCCGCGGCGGGAAAGCCGCGCGGGTGGGCTGGGGTCGGTGCGAATGTCGTCGGGCATGGCTGCGATGATGCCAGCGCCCCAGCCGATCCGTCATCCGATCGCCGCCCCATGGCCACCACTCCGGCTCCGGCCGCCCCGCTTGAGCCCCCCGATCTTCGCGGCATGGTGCGGGAAATTCCTGATTTTCCCAAGCCCGGCATCCTCTTCCGTGACCTCACCCCGTTGATGCGCGATCCGCGGGGCTGGCGGGAGGTGATCCGCCAGCTCAGCCTGGTCTGCGACCGCCTGAGCCCCGACCTGATCGTCGGCATCGAGTCCCGGGGATTCATCGTGGGCACGGCCCTGGCCACCGTGCTGGAGCTGGGCTTCGTTCCGGTCCGGAAGCCGGGCAAGCTTCCCGGTCCGGTCCGCGGGGTCGACTACGCCCTCGAGTACGGCACCGATCGCCTTGAGATCCAGCACGACGCTCTCCACGGATCGCCCCGGGTGCTGATCGTTGACGATCTGCTGGCCACGGGCGGCACGGCGGCGGCCTGCGCGGAGCTGGTCGCCCAGGCGGGAGGGGATCTCTGCGGCTATGGCTTCGTGGCTGAACTCGCCGCCCTCAAGGGCCGCCGCCGGCTGAGCGGGGACCATCCGGTCGAATCGCTGATCGTTTATGGCTGAGGCCCCTGGCCCTGCTGTTCCTGCCAGCTCAGCACCTCATCCAGCTGATCCAGGCTGATCAGCCCGAAGCGCCAGAGGATCACCGGCAACGGCGCCTGCTCCAGCTGGGCCTGCTTCAGCCCGAGCTCCAGGGCGTTGTCGCTCAGACCCAGGTCATGGCGCAGGTGGCGCACCAGGGAGGCGGAGGGCACCGGCTGGGGAGAGGTGCTGTGCACCATGGGGACGGGCGGGCCATGAACCGGTGGCCCCTCACTCTGACCAGCGACCGTTGAGACGGCAAGGACCCAGGGTCATGGAGCGAAGCAGGAGCCGCCGCAGGGCTGCCGAGCGCTGCAGCAGGCCCAGGGCCAGCCGGCGCAGACCGAGGGGCAGGGTGCGGCGATTGGAGAAGAGGCGCACCAGCAGATCGGTGCTGAGCAGCGTGAGCAGCACATCGGCCCAGCGTCCCCTGGCGTAGGTCCGGGCGACCGCCGAGACCGCCAGGCGACCGCCCACGGCCTGGGCCGCCTGGCGCTGGAGCTGCGCGACATCCCGCCAGCAGAGGTTCAGTCCCTGACCGCCGACGGGATGGCACCGGTGGGCGGCTTCCCCCAGCAGCACGGTGCCTCCCCGCTGAAAGCCTCGCGCCAGCTCGAGCGCCACCGGGAAGGCCCGGGGTGTGTCGAGCAGCGCCTCCGGCTGCAGCTGGTCAGGCAGCACGGCGGCCAGGGCATCCAGGAAGGCGGCCGGTTCGAGGCTTTCCAGCCGGCGAAGGCGGGCGGGCGGCGCGCTCCAGACCACCTGGGCCCGGTCCCCGCCGAGCGGCAACAGGGCGAAGGGTCCCTCGCGGCGGAACAGCTCCCAGGCCTGGTCGGCTGCGAAGCCCCGCAGCCGCACCTGGGCCGTGAGGCAGCTCTGGTGGTACGGCAGGCTCCAGCAGCCGATCCCGACCCGCTCCCGACTGGGGGAACGGCTGCCGTCGGCAGCCACCAGCAGGTCGACGGATCCTGCTTCACCGGCCCTTCCCAGCGCCAGCCGAACCGAGGGATGCTCGCCCAGGTGACGCAGCAGGACCTCGATCAGGGGGCGATGCTGCAGCACCCAGCCCACCGCGGCGGCTCCGGGGACCTGGCGGGCCGCCGCTCCCAGGTCGGCCGGGCCGAAGGGAACCGAGCGGTGCAGCTCCAGGTCGCAGAGTTGGAGTTCGCGGAAGGGAATCAGCGCCTGGCCCAGGGCATCCCAGAGCCCGAGCCGTTGCAGCAGGAGGCGGCTCGAGTGTGTGAGGGCATAGGCGCGGCTGCGACCGGCGAGTTGCTCGGAGGTGAGCGGATCCTCCAGATCCACCTCCCAGCCGGCCTGGGCCAGGGCGAGGGCCGCCAGGGCGCCGGTGGGGCCGGCGCCGCAGACACGGGCCCGGGGCGGACAGCCGCTCATGGCCCCCCGTTGGTGTGCGGAACGGGGCCTTGGCCGGAGGGCATACGGAGTGGGCACGAAAAAGCCGCAGCAAGTCTGCTGCGGCACGGAGGGGTGATGGGACTGAAGCGGGTCAGCCGATCCGGCCAGCGCTTCAACCGATGCCGAGCAGGCCGCGGGTGAAGGCCTCGCCGCCGAGGGCGACTTCG
>CAYGQY010000063.1:0-8128 GCA_964352195.1 uncultured bacterium | reverse complement strand
CCGCCCGATGAAGGCCCTGTACCCCGGCAGTTTCGATCCCCTCACCCTGGGCCATCTGGATCTGATCGAGCGGGCCAGCCGGCTGTTCGATGGGCTCGTGGTGGCGGTGCTGCGCAACCCCGGCAAGGAGCCCAGCTTTCCCCTGGAGCAGCGGCTGGGGCAGATCCGCCTCGCCACCGCCCACCTGGAGGGGGTCGAGGTGGGCAGCTTCGACGGTCTGACGGTCGAGTTCGCCCGCCGCAGCGACTCGGCCGTGATCCTGCGGGGCCTGCGGGCACTCAGCGACTTTGAATTCGAACTGCAGATTGCCCACACCAACCGGAGCCTGGCGCCGGAAGTGGAAACGCTCTTCCTCGCCACGGCAGCCCACCACAGCTTTCTGAGCAGCAGCGTCGTCAAAGAGGTGGCCCGTTTCGGGGGCGACGTGCGGCACATGGTGCCGGCGGGAGTGGCGGAAGACCTCGTCAGGCTCTTTAATCGGGAGTCGCCGCCCCGTTGATATGGCAGAGAATCGCATCAGCGTGCTCGATCAGATCGATCAGCTCGAGGAAATCGTGCTGGAGGGCAGTCGCATCCCCTTCAGTGGCGGGCGCCTGGTCAACGAGCAGGACGCCATCGAACTGATGGATGCCGTGCGCGACGCCGTCCCCACCCAGCTGGAACAGGCGGAAGAGCTGCTGCGGCAGCGGGAAACCTTCGTGGCCCAGGCCCGTCAGCAGGGTGAGGAGATCATCGTCCGGGCCCGCCAGGAACGGGAGCAGCTGATCAACTCCGCCGCGGTCCGGCAGGAGGCCGAGCGCCAGGTCACCGAGTTGCGGGAGCAGGCCCGCCAGCAGTGCGAACAGATGCTGCTCTCGGCGCGCCAGCAGGTGGCCCAGACCGAGCAGGAGCACCAGACCCGCCTGGCCCAGATGGAGCAGCAGTTCGGCAGCCGCCGCCAGCAGCTCGAACAGGAGTCGATGCAGCGCCGCCAGCAGCTGGACCAGGAATTCGTCGAACTCAAGCGCCAGCTCACCGAGCAGCACGAGCGCCTGCGGCAGCAGAGCCTGGTGGAACTCGAGCAGATCCGCCAGGAAGGCCTGCGGGTGCAGCGCGAGAGCCAGGCGGAAGCCGAGCGCCTGCACAACGATGCCCTCCAGTTCCGCCAGCAGACCCAGCAGCAATGCGAGGGGCTGATCAGTCGCACCCGCCAGGAGGCCGGAGCCGTTCAGGATGGCGCCAATCGCTATGCCGAACAGATCCTGGGCGAGCTGGAAACCCGGCTGGGGGAACTCAGCAAGGTGGTGCTGGCTGGCCGCAGGGAACTGAACCGGGTCCAGAGCAGCGAGTTGAGCGCGGCCTCCGAGCGGGCCACCGGCATCGCCGCCCCGGGGTCAACCCCGGCGGCGGATTCCACGCCGGTGCCGATCAGCCGGGCGCGGCGGGCCGCATCCCGGCTGCGGCAGGTGGCTGGCAGAGGCTGACGATCTGCACCTGGCGGAGCACTTGTCCGATCGTCGTGTTCGGGGAGCCTGCTCCGTTCGAGATCATGCTCACGTAGCGGGGTCCGTCACTGGTGGCGAGCACTCCGCTGATCGATCGCACACCGGTGAGGGTGCCGGTCTTGCCCCGAAAGCGGCCGTCCAGGCTCGTGCCCTTGTACAGGTTGCGGAGCGTGCCCCGCTGGCCCGCCACCGCCATCGAGGAGAGGTAATAGGCCGCGTAGGGGTGGTGATCCATGCGCAGCAGCAGGGCGGCCACGAACCGGCTGGTGAGGCGGTTCGCCCGATCGAGCCCACTGCCATCGGCCAGCACGACGCCCTGCAGAGGCAGATCCTGTTGCCGCAGCCACAGCATGCCGGCCTGACGGCTGAGGCCCAGGTTCCAGCTGCCGGCGGCCTCCCGCAGCAGCACCTCGGCGGTGAAATTGTGGCTTTCGGTGTTGGCCAGGCTGAGCAGGTTGTGCATCGGGGCCGATCGCTCCTCATGGAGCAGCACCGATCCCTGGGGCAGCGGCGCCTCGGAGGACACCACGCTGAGCTGCATCCCGCGTCCGCCCTGGCGAGCCAGTTCGGCGTTGAGCAGGCGCTGCAGGCGGGCGGTGGGGTTACTGACCGCCATGTCGATGGCATTGCTGGTGAGGGCCAGCTGGGTGATGGGCGCGCCATAGGCATAGGCGCGATCGCCCGGATGCCACCCTGGCGGCCACCAGACCTGGGGAGGCAGTTCGGCCAGCTGCAGCCGCAGCGGAGCCGACGGCCCGCCCTCACCGCCCCCGGAACCGAGGGCGAGCTTGGCGATGCGCTGCAGGTGGGCCAGGTCGAGATCGGGATCCCCCTCGCCGGTCAGCCGCAGGGCGCCGTCGGGCAGTCGCCACAGGCGGGTGCTGAGCCGGAAATCGGGACCCAGGCGATCGAGCGCGTAGGCGGTGCTGACCAGCTTCTGGTTCGAGGCGGGAACGCGGGGACGCAGCCCGTTCACATCCGCCAGCAGCCGACCGCTGCCATCGGCCACCGTCACGCTCCAGAGGGACGCCTGTCCCCCCAGGCTGGACTGCACCCGCTGCTGCAGGGCCGGACAGCTGACCCGTCCCTGCAGGTGGGGAAGGCCGAGGGCCGGTGGCGCCTCCGGCAGGGTCGCCAGGGGGACCCTGGTGCCAGAGGCCGGCTGGGTCCCGACCGGGTCGGGCAGCGCCAGGGCGGGGGCGGCCCACCCCGGACCGAGCGGAACCAGAGCCAGGGCCAGGGCCAGGGCCCCACGCAGCGGACGGGGGGTGAACGGGCTGGTGATCTGTGAACTCCTCATCTCAGGACCCTCCCAGCTGCAGGCCGCTGACGGTGCCGCCGATGCGGAAATCGCGACCTTCCAGTTCCACCGGAGCGCCGATCTTGAGATTTTGGTTGCCGAACACGACCCCCCCACCGGTCTTGCGGCCCTGGCCCTCCAGCACGAAGCGAGCATCAAGGGAGCTGACCACCGCCTGGTTTGGATCCACCGCGGTCACCACGCTGCCGTCGGGTTGCACGGCCACCAGACGCCGCTGCAGCGATTGCAGGTCCTTGAGGCGCACGGTGCCGTGGGGCTGGTTGCGGATCACGATGCTCACCGTGCCGTCCTCCCGGGCGGAAGCCAGGAGGGCATTCGGATCAGCCACCGGAACCCCCCGCACGTCGACGGAGACGATCACCGGCTGCATCGCGCCGGTGGCGGTGGCGACCGCGCCGCTGAGCTTCGGGCTCCAGACCACTCCAGCGACCGCCAGCAGCACGGCCGCCGCCGCCCCCAGATCGATGAGGCTCCAGCGGCGTCGGCCGCCGCCGCTGCCTGGCACGGAGGACTTCGCTTCGTTCACCATGGCTGTCGCGGCTGACGCGCAACTGTAAGGACGCCCTCCCGGAACCACCAGGGGCTCAGTTGCTCAGGCTGCCGATGAAGCGATCGAGGGCCTGCAGGCCGGAGGCCAGGGAGGGGCCCTGCTCGCCACTGAGGGCCGCCGCCACCTGCTCGGCGTCGGGCTTGCGCTCGAAGGATGCGGCGGGCCGGTAGCCATCGGGATCCCGCCGGTAGACCTGCCAGGGATCCGGGAACGCGTGGCGCAGGGCGCCATCCTCGAGCGGGGCCAGCAGGTAGGCGCTGCGCCAGGTGGCCAGGAAGCCGCGGCGGCGTTCCCGCGCCACGCTGCCGATGCCCACCGCCGCATCCTCCAGGCGTCCATTGAGCAGCACCACGCCGCCCCGATGGGCCTGGCAGAGGCGCTCGACCTCCTCGTACTCCGACTGGGCCGGCTCCACCAGGATCAGCAGTCCGTCGCAAGTCTGATCCCCCTCCTGGCGGCGCAGCTGATCGCCGAGGGTGCCGAGGCGATCGGCCAGGTCCGGCGCATCCCGGCGGGCCAGGGCGGCGGAGCCAGCATCCGGGAAGAGCAGACGGGCCGGCAGCGATTCCGCCGCCAGCCCGGCCAGAAGCCGCAGGGACAGGGGCAGCGGCTTGAGCCCCTCGAAGCGGAAATCCATGGTCCAGCGGCCGCTCGGGCTCTCGGCCAAGGCCATCCGCATCGCCTCCAGCGCCTCCGCCTCGGCGCTGCGCAGATCGGGAGGAAGCACGGGTCCGGGTGCGGCAGGGGCTGACCCTAACCACCGGTTCCGGGGGACAAGCAGGGACTCGAGCGACGGCGCGGGGGGTCACGCGGCCTCGCTGTCCACCGTCACGCGGCGGCGGGCGCTGGCAAGGGCGTCGGGAACCCGATCCAGGATGGAGGCGTCCAGCCAGGGCCCCAGGCTAAGCCTGAGCCCACTGGCCGCCCGGGCTTCCGCGAAGCCCATCGCCCGCAGCACGGCGCTACCCCCCAACTGGCCGGAGCGGCAGGCCGTGCCGCTGCTGGCGGCGATGCCCTCGCGCCAGAGGGCCTGCACCAGCCGCCGTCCCGGCAGGGCTTGGCCCGCCGCATCGGAGACGAGCAGGCTGAGGTGATGGGGCAGACGTTGTTCGGGGCAGCCGCTGAGTTCCAGCCCCGGCAGAGCCAGCAGCCGCTCCTGCAGGGCGTTGCGCAGTCCGACGATCGGATCCACACCGCGGTGGGCCGTCAACCGGGCGTCACAGAGCTCCAACGCTGCGGCCAGACCCGCCGCCAGCACCACCGCTTCTGTGCCGCCCCGCAGCCCCTCCTCCTGGCCGCCCCCCGAGATCAGGGGAACGACCTCCAGAGTGGGGCGGCTCACCAGCACCCCCAGCCCCCTGGGCCCCTGGAGCTTGTGGGCCGTGAAGCTGAGCAGATCCACGGGAAGGGCATCGAAGTGGATAGGCCGGTGCCCCACTACCTGCACGGCGTCGGTGTGCAACAGCACGCCGGCGGCGCGGCAGCGGACGCCGATGGCCTCGATCGGCTGCACCGTCCCCACCTCGCTCTGGCCCCAGATCACCGACACCAGCCGGGTGGGCGGCTCCAGCAGCGCGTCGAGCGCCTCCAGCCGCACCCGGCCGAGCCGGTCGACCGGCAGGGTGGCCAGGCTCCAGCCGCGGCGCTGCAGCTGCACAGCGGCTGCGGTGACCGCCGGATGTTCCACCGCCGAGATCAGCAGCCGGCCCGGGGGGAGGGCTGCGGCCACCCCCAGCAGGGCCAGCTGGGCCGCCTCGGTGCCGCCGGAGCAGAACGTGAGCCGGGCCCGGCTGGCTCCGAGGCTGGCGGCGATCGCCTGCCGGCTTCGCTCCAAGCGCTCCGCCGCCGCCAGACCGAATCCATGCAGGCTGGAGGGATTGGCCCAGGCCGTGCGTTCCGCCTCCGCCATGGCCCACCGGACGGCCTCGGCCGGAGGAGCCGTGGCACAGGCATCGAGATAGAGCGTCGCGTCGTCAGGGACGGGAGCCATCGGGCTGGCCCTCACGGGCGAACCGGGCCCTGGTGCGGGCTTCGAGCGAATCGGTCGCCAGGGCGACCAGATCGTCGAGGGAGTGGCTGGCGAGCAGGGTCTCCACGCGGCGGCGGGCCTCCTCAGGGGTCTCCATGCTGGGACTGGAGTCCTGGGAGGTGCCGGGGTCGTCGTCGGTCGGGGGCGCCGCGAACAGCTCCGGGGCGATCACTCCATCGAAGACCGGCTCGGCCGGCCCGCCCATGAAGAGATGGTCGGAGGAGGGGTCCCAGTCGATCCAGAGCGGACCACCGGGCAGATCGACCCGGGCGGAGCGGCCGCTCCTCCCGAGGCGATGGCAGGCGACGAGGGTGGCGCAGGCACCGGTGCCGCAGGCCAGGGTGGGTCCGGCGCCCCGCTCCCAGACCCGCATCGCCAGATGATCGGGAGCCAGCACCGCCACCAGATGGACGTTGGTCCGCTGGGGGAAGGCTGGATGGCGCTCCAGCAGCGGGCCGATCCGTTCCAGATCGACGGCCTCCGGGTCGTCCAGCGGAATCACCAGGTGGGGGTTGCCCATGCCGACGGCCGCACCGCTGAACCGGCTCCCCTCCACCTCCAGGTCCCCCTGCGGCAGACCGGCGGGCCCGATGGCCAGGGTGGTGGGAACCTGCTCGCTGCGCAGCAGTGGCGGCCCCATGTCGACCCGCACACCGCCATCGACGAGCAGCTCGGGCACGATCCGGCCGGCCAGGGTCTCCACCTGCCAGCGACGCCCGGGGGCATCCCCGTCGCTGTCGGCCAGGAAGCGGGCCAGGCAGCGGATGCCGTTGCCGCACATTTCGGGCTCGGTGCCGTCGGCGTTGAAGATGCGCATGCGCAGCTCACCGTCCGATTCGGGGGGGAGAGCCAGGATCACTCCGTCGGCCCCCACCCCAAAGCGCCGATCACAGAGGCGGCGCACCCGGTCGGAGCTGAGCCCGAAGCAGAATCCGGGCTCGTCCGCCTCCCGGGCGTCCAGCAGCAGGAAGTCATTGCCCAGGCCCTGGTATTTGCTGAACGCCAGCACATCGCTCAAGCGGTTCGACATAGTCTGATCCCCATGGAGAATCCCAGCCTGGATTCCAGTCTGCCTGGGGTGCGGCACCTGCAGAACTGGATCCGTCTGCGCGCCAAGATCCAGCTGCAGCTGGTCGATGGCCGGTCGTTCGACGGCTGCCTCGACTGGCAGGATCCGGAATTCTTCGCCCTGCGCCTGGGCGGAGACGACGGGCCCATCCTGATCCGGCGGGCCGCCGTGGCCCTGATCCGTCCCCTCGACTAGGGGAACACCCCCCAGGTCCTGGGAGGGACCTCCCCCAGGGCCCCGTGTGGCACGATCACAACCACGCGTGCGCGGCTGAACCGTCAGGGCCGGCACCTGGCCTGGCCGTGTCCGTGACCCCAACCAGCAGCGGAACGAGCGGAGGAGCCGGCCATGGACCTGGCACCGAGCCCGCTCGTTATCAGCCCGGGCGGATCGAGGCGCACTGGCAGGCGGAATGGGAGCGGCAGGGTCTCCACACCACCGAGGAACCGGACCAAGGAGAGGAGACCTTCTACGCCCTCTCGATGTTCCCCTATCCCTCGGGGACCCTGCACATGGGCCATGTGCGCAATTACGTGATCACCGATGTGATCGCCCGGGTGCAACGGCAACGGGGCCGGCGGGTGCTCCATCCGATGGGCTGGGACGCTTTCGGGCTGCCGGCGGAGAACGCGGCGATCGAGCGGGGCGTCGACCCCGGCGACTGGACCGACCGCAACATCGCCCAGATGCGCGACCAGCTGCGGCGGCTGGGGCTTTCCATCGACTGGGAGCGGGAGGTGACCACCTGCCACCCCTCCTACTACCGCTGGACCCAGTGGCTCTTCCTCCAGTTCCTCGAGGCGGGTCTGGCCTACCGCAAGGACGCCACGGTGAACTGGGATCCGATCGACCACACCGTGCTGGCCAACGAGCAGGTGGACAGCGACGGTCGTTCCTGGCGCTCCGGGGCCCAGGTGGAGAAGCGGCAGCTGCGGCAGTGGTTCCTGCGCATCACCGACTACGCCGACGCCCTGTTGGCGGATCTCGATCAGCTCGAGGGCTGGCCCGAGCGGGTGCGCACCATGCAGGCCAACTGGATCGGCCGCTCGGAGGGCGCCGAACTGCACTTCCCGGTGCTGGCCGCCGATGGCAGCCAGACCGCTGACGCCATCACCGTGTTCACCACCCGTCCGGACACGGTCTACGGGGTGAGTTATCTGGTGCTGGCGCCGGAACATCCGCTCGTGGCCGCCCTCACCACGGCCGAGCGGCGGCTGTCGGTGGAGGCTTTCCAGGATCTGGTCGGCAACGAGAGTGAGCAGGACCGCATCGCCGAGGACAGACCCAAGCGGGGGATGGCCCTCGGCTCCTGGGCGATCAACCCGTTCAGCGGTGAACGGATTCCCCTCTGGATCGCCGACTACGTGCTGGCCGACTACGGCACCGGTGCCGTGATGGGCGTGCCCGCCCACGACCAGCGTGACTTCGTCTTCGCCCGGCAGTACGAACTGCCGGTGCGTCGGGTGATCGTGCCCTTGGGGGCCGACGAGCACGCCTACGACGGTGGGGCCTGGACCGAATCCGGCCGCCTGATCCACTCCGGCCCCTTCGACGGGATGACCTCCCACGCGGCGAAGGCCGGGATCATCAACCTGGCGGAACGGGAGGGCTGGGGGCAGGGCCGGGTCCGCTTCCGGCTGCGCGACTGGCTGATCTCCCGCCAGCGCTACTGGGG
>CAYGQY010000062.1:0-8154 GCA_964352195.1 uncultured bacterium | reverse complement strand
CGGCACGCCCACCAGGGCCCGGGGGGCCCGGCTCACCGACACCTCCAGCCGGGTGGGGGGCTGGGTGGGACGCACCCAGCGCCACGGACTGCTCACCGGCACGGGCAGCAGCCGCCCTGAACTGCGCTTCCTGGAGCAGGACCCCCAGGTGCGTCCGGGCGATGTGGTGGTTACCTCTCCGGCCAGCACCCTGGTCCCCCCGGGTCTCAGCGTGGGGGTGATCCAGTCGGTTGACGGCAAAGCCGTTCCCGCCACGGTTGCGGTCGTGCAGCTCAGCGCGCCGGTGGGCTCGGTCGACTGGGTTCAGGTGCTGACCACGCGGCCGGCCGGATCCTGAGCGATGGGGAGTCTGCATCGCCACCCCTGGTTCGTGGCCAGTGCCCTGCTGGTCCCGCTGCTGGGGCTGGCGGCCCCGCCGTTCCTGCGGATCGCCGGGGTGTCCCCCAGCTGGGCGGTGCTCTGGTTGCTGCCCTGGGCCCTGGTGGACGGCCCCCTCTCCGGAGCCGTGGCCGGGCTGGCCCTAGGCCTGCTCCTCGATGGCCTGACCCTCGGCGGCGCCAGCCAGGTGCCGGCCCTCGTCCTGCTGGGCTGGTGGTGGGGCCGGCTGGCCCGGCGGGGTCCGCCAATCGAGCGCAGCTTCAGCCTCGGACTGCTGGCCCTGATCGGCACGGCCGTGCTGGGGGCAAGTCTGTTGCTGCAGCGTCTGGGAACCACCCTGTTCTCCGCGCTGCCCTCCGCCATCAGCCTGCACACCCTGCTGGCCCAGACCCTGCTGACCGGCCTGCTGGCACCGATGATCTGTTCGCTGCTGCTGCTGCTCTGGCGCCAGCGCGGCTCCACAGCGAGGGGCTGATCCGATGACCCGGCACTCCGATGCCCCATCGCCGCGCCGCCGTCCGGCGGGCGGGGCGGGGCCGCGCCTGAGCCGCCGGACCCTGTTGGGGGGCGCCGCGGCGGCGGCGGCGTTGCTGGCGGGGTGCGTGCCGCCCCGCTCGAAGCGGGAGCTGCAGGTCTGGACCCTGGAGCTGGCGCCCAAGTTCAACGAGTACATGGGCGGGGTGATCGCCGCCTGGGAACGGCGCAACCCGGGCGTCTCCGTGCGCTGGACCGACATCCCCTGGGGCTCGGTGGAGCGCAAGCTGCTGGCGGCGGTCTTCGCGCGCACGGCGCCGGATGTGGTCAACCTCAACCCGCTGTTCGCGGCCAATCTGGCCAGCAAGGGGGGACTGCTCGACCTCGATCCGCTGCTGCCCGCCGGGGCGGCGGACACCTATCTCCCGCTGATCTGGGAGGCCAGCCGCCTGAGCGGGCCCAAGGGCCAGATCGCGATCCCCTGGTACCTCACGGCCCGGATCACCCTGGCCAATGGCGAACTGATCCGCCAGGCCGGCCTCCTGGCGCCCCCCCGCCGCTGGGAGGAGGTGCCGGCGTTCGCGGAAACGGTGAAGCGCCGCACCGGTCGCTATGCCCTGTTTGTGACCGTGGTTCCGGATGATTCCGCCGAGCTGCTGGAGTCCATGGTCCAGATGGGGGTAACCCTCCAGGACGGGCGCCAGCGGGCCGCCTTCAACAGCCCGGCCGGCCGCCGGGCCTTCGCCTTCTGGACCGATCTCTACCGCCGGGGCCTGCTGCCACGGGAGGTGGTGAGCCAGGGCTACCGACGCGCCGTGGAGCTTTACCAGAGCGGTGAACTGGCCTTGCTCGCCAGCGGAGCCGAGTTCCTGCGCAGCATCCGCACTAACGCCCCCGGCATCGCCGCCGCCACCCGTCCCCATCCCCCGCTCACCGGCGCTGACGGGGCCGCCAACGTGGCGGTGATGAACCTGGCCGTCCCGCGCCAGAGCGCCATGCCCAAGGAAGCGGTGAGCTTTGCGCTCTTCCTCACCGATGCCGCCAACCAGACACGCTTTGCCGAGCAGGCCCGGGTGCTGCCCTCGGCCCGGCTGTCCCTGGGAGAGCTCGAGACCCGGCTGCGGCGGCCGGAGTCGGACGACCCCCAGGACGCCCTGGTGCAGCAGGCCCGGCTCCTGTCGCTGGAAACCCTCTCCCGGGCACGCGTGCTCGTTCCGGCCAGCCCAGGGGTGAAACGCCTGCAGGCGATCCTCTATCGCCAGCTGCAGCGGGCCATGCTCGGCCAGATCGAGAGCGATCAGGCCCTGGCGGCCGCCGAGCAGGACTGGAACCGTTATGCCGAGGCCCGCTGGCCCTGAGTCACCGGGGGGGCGTGATGGAAGCCGAGGGGCGGAACAAATGATTAAGTCTTGGCCGAATCCCCAGACGGGACCTGGGTCTTGGCCGCGATGGGTTCGGCCTGAGGGGTAGGGTTGCGTTTCTTCATGAGAGCGGATCCGATGCCCATGGACGAGCAGCCCCGGCCAAGTCAGGGCGATGCTTCCCAGGATCGGTCCGTTGACCCTCTGCCCACGCTCCTCGTCGTTGACGATGAAGCGGCCGTCCGGCGTGTTCTGGTGATGCGCCTCCAGCTGGCGGGCTACCGGGTCATCTGCGCCGAGGACGGTGAAGAGGCTCTGACCCTGTTCCACCGGGAGCAGCCCGACCTGGTCGTGCTCGACGTGATGATGCCCAAGCTCGACGGTTTCGCGGTCTGCCGGCGCCTGCGGGCCGAGTCCTGCGTTCCGATCATCTTTCTTTCAGCCCTCGATGCCATCGCCGAGCGTGTGGCGGGGCTGGATCTCGGCGCCGATGATTACCTGCCCAAACCCTTCAGTCCCAAGGAACTGGAGGCCCGGATCGCCACGATCCTCCGGCGGGTGGGTCGGGGCTCCGCCAGCGCGGAACCGCGGGATGTGCCCGTCGGCCAGGGGGTGATGCGGGTCGGGGATCTGGTGGTGGACACCAACCGACGCCAGGTCACCCGGGAGGGTGAACGCATCGGCCTCACCTACACCGAGTTCAGCCTGCTCGAGCTGCTCTTCCGCGATCCGGGCCGGGTGGTGCCCCGCGCCGAGATCCTCGAGCAGCTCTGGGGTTACCCGCCGCGCCGCGCCGCCGATCTGCGCGTTGTGGATGTCTATGTGGCCCGGCTGCGGGGGAAGCTCGAGCCCGATCCGCGCAATCCCGAGCTGATCCTCACGGTCCGCGGCACCGGCTATGCCTCCCAGCGGCTCGCCGAAGCGGTGGGTGTCGCCTCGGCCTGAGGCCCGGACGGGCGAACCGGCTTGCTGACCCCCGCTCCTGCAGGATGGGGCGTTCCGCCCCCAGGCCCACCGTGTCGGAGACCCGTGCCAACCGCCTGGAGCAGGCCCGCCTGGACAAGGCCGAGGCCCTCAGGGAGCTGGGTCAGGGTCCCTACGCGCTGCGCTTCGATCCCACCCACCGCACCGACGCCCTCCAGCGCGACCACGCCGACCTGCCCAGCGGCGCCGAGCGCGATGAGTTCGTGGCGGTGGCCGGCCGGGTGATGACCAGGCGGGTGATGGGCAAGCTGGCCTTCTTCACCCTGGTGGACACCACCGGCTCGATCCAGCTCTACCTCGACAAGGCCACCTTGGCAGCCGCCAACCCCGACCGGCCCGAGGCCTTCGCTCAGCTGACCACCCTCGTCGATGCGGGCGACTGGATCGGCGTCCACGGCAGCCTGCGGCGCACCGATCGGGGCGAGCTCTCGGTCAAGGTGACCGACTGGTGCATGCTGACTAAGGCGCTCCAGCCCCTGCCCGACAAGTGGCACGGCCTGGCCGACGTGGAGAAGCGCTACCGCCAGCGGTACCTGGATCTGGTGGTTTCCCCCGGCACCCGGGAAACCTTCCGCCGCCGGGCCCGGCTGGTGAGCGGCATCCGCCGCTGGCTGGATGAGCGGGGTTTCCTCGAGATCGAGACCCCGGTGCTCACGGCCGAGGCGGGCGGTGCCGATGCCCGGCCCTTCACCACCCACCACAACGCCCTCGATCTGCCCCTCTATCTGAGGATTGCCACCGAGCTCCACCTCAAACGGCTGGTGGTGGGGGGCTTCGAGCGGGTCTACGAGCTGGGCCGGATCTTTCGCAACGAGGGGGTGAGCACCCGCCACAACCCGGAATTCACGATGGTGGAGATCTACCAGGCCTTTGCCGATTACACCGACATGATGGCGCTCACCGAGCAACTGATCGCCGCGGTCAGCCGGGAGGTGTGCGGGAGCACCACCCTCAGCTACCAGGGGCAGGCCGTGGACCTGACCCCCCCCTGGCGGAGGGCCACGATGCATGAGCTGGTGGAAGCGGCCACCGGTCTCGACTTCCACAGCTTCGCCGACCGGGGGGCCGCGGTGACGGCGATGGCTGGGGCGGGCCTGGAGGTGCCGGCGACGGCCGACAGCGTCGGGCGCCTGCTGAACGAAGCCTTCGAGCAGGCGGTGGAGGCGACCCTGATCCAACCCACCTTCGTGCTGGATTACCCGGTGTAGATCTCGCAGCTCGCCCTATCAAAAAAAAAAAAACCGGGGCTGGTGGAGCGCTTCGAGCTGTTCATCGCCGGCCGCGAAACGGCGAACGCCTTCAGCGAACTGATCGATCCCCTCGACCAGCGACGCCGTCTGGAGGCCCAGCAGGAGCGCCGGGCCGCCGGCGACCTGGAGGCCCAGGGCGTGGATGAGGACTTCATCCACGCCCTCGAGGTGGGCATGCCCCCCACCGGTGGCCTGGGCATCGGCATCGACCGGCTGGCCATGCTGCTCACGGACAGCCCCAGCATCCGCGATGTGATCGCGTTCCCCTTGCTCCGGCCTGAATCAGGGCTGGCGGGGGGTGGTGCCGGCGCAGTGGGATAATGGTGTTCCGTTGACCCTGTCCCCGAGCCCATGAGCGGTGAGCGCGTCGGTTTCCGCTTCAAACACGCGGATGCGGTGGTCAAGCGCAATCCCCAGGGTCGATCCCGTCGCGGCTGGGTGATGGAGCCGGTGGAGCAGACCACCAGTCGCGGTACCAAGATGCCCGCCTATCGAATCCGCTGGCGCGATAGTGAACGGCCCGAGATCGTGCTGCAGCACATGCTGATCGCCGATCCCGATCCCACTCCGCCGCCGGAGGGAGTGAGCCTGGTTCCCCCCGTGCCGAAGAAGTAGGGGAGCCGGAGCTGCCCGACCGTTCAGCTCCATCCCTTCAACCGGTAGACCAGCAGCCCCAGGTGCTCCTTGATCGCCAGGGTGCTCAGCAGCAGGGAGCCCGCGTCGGGCAGCAGCGCGAGCAGCACCGAACCCGGCGTCGGCGTTCCCAGGCTGCCCCGTGCCGGCAGGAGATAGTCGGTGGCCACCGGTACCACCGTCAGGCTGGTGCCCCGGCGCATGGTGGCCAGTGCCCGGGGCATGTGCAGGGCGCTGGTCACCAGCAACACGGAGCGCCAACCCCGTTCCCCGCCGAGCCTGGCCAGGTCCCGGGCCTCTTCGGCGGTGGTGCGGGCCCGCTCGCTGAGCAGGATGCGCTCCGCCGGCACGCCCAGTTCCAGGGCCAGCCGGCGGGCGCTCCGGGCCTCGGGCGGGGCTGGGTCCTGGCCGGTGAAACTGACGGTGCCACCGCTGAGCAGCAGCAGCGGGGCCCGCTCCGCCCGCAGCAGCCGCAGGCCGGTGAGCAGCCGGTCTCCGGCTTCATTCACCTCGACCCCGGTTCGGGGGGGGAGAGCGGCCCGGAGGCCTCCCCCCAGCACGACGATCGCGTCCCCCTCGGGAAGCACCGCCGGGGTGAGGGCGGCGCTGCGCTCCTCCAGGCCCCAGACGAGTTCCTGGGCGGTCAGGGGCAGGGAGCACAGCCAGAGCAGGGCCAGACCGCCGCCCCCCAGCCAGGCGGACCCGCGCCGCCCTCGTCCCAGGCCGGCCCCCAGCACCAGCAGCAGACCCAGGCCGAGGGGATAGAGCAGCTGGGGCAACAGTTTGGAGAGCAGAAACCCCATCCCCGCCGTCTCCCCTCAGGTCCCGGGGCCGGAGGGGCCGCGACGGCGCAGTTGCTCGAGCTCCTGCCGGGTTTCGAAGGCGTCCCAGGCCGCCTCCAGGTCGTCGGTCCCGGCCGGGGTGCGCTCCGCCGCCGGCGGGGTGGCGCTGACGCTGGAGCGCTTGTGCCGCTGCTGCAGCGCGGCCAGTTCCTGCTCGACCCGGTGCACTTCCACGCCCAGCTCGCTCAGGGCCTGCCAGCGATCGCGGCCATGGCCCATCAGCTGACCCAGATGGACCTCGGCCCGGCGGGCCAGCTCTGCGGCACCGGCCGCCCTGGCCCGTCGCACCCGCTCCTGCCATTGGGTGATCTCCCCGGCCAGCTCCAGCAGGGACTGGCGCAGCTGCTCCGCCTGCTGTTGAAGCTGGGACAGGAGCCGTCGCAGGCGCCGGTCCCGCTCCAGCATCTCCTCCCGCTCCAGCAGCTCCTGCTGCTCGGGATGGCTGCCCAGAAACGCCTCGAGCTGCTGCTCCAGCTGGGCCTCGAGGGTCTCGAACCAGTGGTCGCTCATCGCCGTCCCACGCTGGCGTTCACTCCGGAGCCCGGGTGATCAGGGGAGCTTCGATCTCCTCCTCCAGGGGCGTGATCGCCGCCTCCCGCGAGCGCAGCAGCAGCTGGGTGAGCCGGGCGACGGCCCCCTCGCCCAGATCCTCACGGCTGATCTGGTCGAACGCCTCGCGGTAGAGCCCCTCGAGCCGGGCGATCAGGCCCTCGCGGACCTGGCGCATCGCCTGGCGCTGTTCCTCCCTGCTCATGAACCCGCCTCGGTGCACTCCGCAAGTCTGCCTGCGGGAGTGGGTGCCGGGCCAGGCCCGGTGGCGGCCGCCGGCTCGAGCAGATGCAGGCTGAACTCCCCGGCGGGATCACTCCAGCGACAGCGGGCCCGCCAGCCCGCCGCCGCGGCCAGGGCCTCCAAGGCTGCGGGGCCGTACTTGTAGCTGTATTCGGTGATCAGCGCTTCGCCGGCCGCGAACCGCCAGCGGCGGCCGGCGAGGGTCACCTCCTGGTCGATGCGGCTCCGCAGCGCCATGGCGATCCGGCTCCGCTCCGGTTCCCAGCGGGCCTCGTAGCGGAAGCACCCGGGCGCGAAGCTGCCGGCCAGATCGCGGTTGAGGCGCACCAGCAGGTTGTGGGCGAAGGCTGAGGAGAGGCCAGCCCGATCGTCGTAGGCCGCCTCCAGCCGTGCCGCTGTCCGCGGCTGGTCGATGCCGATCAGCAGCCGGCCGTCCGCGCCCAGCAGCCGGACGAACTGACGGAGCAGGGCGATCGCTTCGGCGGGCTCGAAATTGCCCAGGGAACTCCCCGGATAGAAGCCCAGCCGCCGCTGGTCCCGCAGCAGCGGATGGGGGGGGAGCTCCTCCAGCTGGCTGTAGTCACAGCAGATGCCCAGCACGGGCACGGCCGGATGGCGGTGCTGCAGGGCGCGGCAGGCCCGCTCCAGATGGTCGGCGCTGATGTCCAGCGCCACGTAGGCGGGGGGAGCAAGGGCCTCCAGCAACGGTGAGACCTTGCGGGCGCTGCCGGCCCCGAATTCGATCAGAACCCCGGGTCCCAGGGCGGCCGCCATCGCCTGGGCCTCCTGCCGCAGCAGGGCGGTCTCGGTGCGCGTCAGGCTGTACTCGGGCTGCTCGCAGATGGCATCGAACAGACGTGACCCCTCGGCGTCGTAGAGGAACCAGGCCGGCAACTGGCGGGGCCGGCGGCTGAGACCCTCGATCACCAGCCGCTCCATGTCGGCCGGAGCGGGGTGCAGATCCATCACGGTGACGGGCGCGGTGGCGGTGGTCCGGCGGGTCATCGGCGATCGCCGGCGAGCCGGATCCCGCTGGCCATCCAGCGGGCCCCTGGCGGAAAGAAGTTCCGATAGGTGGCCCGGCTGTGGCCCGGAGGGGTCAGTCGGCTGCCGCCCCGCAGCACCATCTGGGAACTCATGAATTTTCCGTTGTACTCGCCCACCGCGCCCGCGGCTGGCCGGTAGCCGGGGTAGGGGCGATAGGGACTGGAGGTCCACTGCCACAGGACACCGTCCACTTCGTCGAGCTGGGATCCAGGGGCCACCACGGCCGCTTCCCATTCGGCCTCCAGCGGCAGCCGCGCCCCGGCCCAGCGGGCGTAGGCGTCAGCCTCGAACCAGCTGACGTGACGCACCGGCGCCTCCGGCTGCAGCGGCCGGAGGCGCCGGTGCCTGCGGCGGCCAGTTGCTCATAGGCGGCCTCGCGCATCGCCTCGGTGT